>JBDRFW010000088.1:0-5158 GCA_043818415.1 Chloroflexota bacterium
GATGACCTGTTTCAGCAGGGGAAGAATCCCGCCAGCCTGCCTTATCCGCTCGGCGGTACCTACCAGCGGTTTAAAAGCCAGGGCTTTGCCTGATTTCGGGTTCTTCACTTCCCCCTTATCCGTATCGATTTCTATCTCGTCCCCTTCTTGAAAAATCTGGCTGACGCCCTGGCAAATTATCGGGTACAACCCCAGCCCGATGCAGTTCCGAAAGTATATCCTGGCCATTGACTCGCAGATGACGAATTTAATACCCAGGACCTTGACCACCTCGGTCGCCTGCTCGCGGCTGGAACCGCAACCGAAATTATTACCCGCGACGATGACGTCGCCATCTTTGACGGTCTTGTAGAAGTCCTTGGCTATAGGCTCGAAAGCGTGTTCTTTTAGCCCGTCAATCTCAAGATGGAGCCAGGCGGCCGGCGTGATGCCGTCGGTATCGATGTTATCTCCAAATTTCCTTACTCTACCCTTTATCTTTGACATTTACATTACCTCTCTCGGGTCTGTTATTCTTCCCGTGATGGCCGATGCGGTGACCGTGGCCGGGGAGCCCAGAAAAATCCCGGCGTCCGGGCTTCCCATCCTCCCCTTGAAGTTCCTCGTGGTGGCCGAGATGCACTTATCACCCGCCGCCAGGACGGCTTCATACCCGGTGCAGAAACCGCAGTAAGGACCGCCGATAAGGGCCCCGGCTTCCACCAGGGTGCTGAATATCCCCTTGTCCGAGGCTTCCTTGTAGATTTCCCAGGATGCGGGCGCCACGTAAAACCTGACCCCCGGGTGGACCTTCTTGCCATTTATCATCCTTGCCGCGGTCTCCAGGTCTTCCAACCGGCCGTTGCAGCAGGAGCCTATTTGCGCCTGGTCTATCTTGATGTCACCGGCCTCTTTAGCCGGTCTAACATTCCCCACGTTATGGGGCAGGGCTACCTGGGGTTCCAGGGCCGACCCGTCAACGACGTAGGTCTCGGCATAGACCGCGTCCGGGTCGCTCTCCACCGGCTCGAACTCCTTGTCGGTCCGCTTTTTAACGTATTCGATTGTCTTATCATCGGCCCGGAAGATGCCGAATTTCGCGCCGAGCTCGACCGACATGTTGGCCATGGTGAACCGGCCGTCAAGGCTTATGTTATCGATGGCCGAGCCAACCCACTCGATGGACTTGTACTGGGCGACATCGGTGCCGTATTTCCCCGCGACATAGAGGATAATGTCCTTGGAGTAGCAATATTCCGGCAGTTGGTCGGTCACCTCGATCTTGAGAGTCTCGGGGACCCTGAACCAGAGCTCGCCCGTCTGCAGGACATAGGTCATCTCGGAAATGCCTATGCCGGTGGAGGCCACGTTAAGCGCCCCGTAGGTGGTGGTGTGGGAATCAGCGCCGACGATGAGCATGCCCGGCCTCACATGCCCCTTTTCATGGATGACCTGGTGGCAGATTCCCTGGAATATGTCGTAAAAGTACTTTACCTCTAGCTTTGCCGCGCTTTCTCGCGTCATCTTGTGCTGTTGGGCACCATGTACGGCGGCAACCGGTACGCCGTGGTCGAGGGCTGCCACCACCTTTTCCGGGTCCCAGAGTTTTAATGAAGCCCCCTTGATACCGGCCTCGGCAAACTTCCTGACCGCTCCGTTGAGGTTGGAGGGCATCATGGCCAGGTCAAGTTTAGCGGTTACGTAATCGCCAGGTTGTACCCTGGTCTGCCCGGATGCCCGGGCCAGTATTTTTTCGGCGATTGTCATCATTTTCCTCTCCGTCCTTTATCGTCAAATTTCACCACAAGGTCCTTTACATGCGCTTCGGGATATGTGGCCGGTTCGATGATAACGTTCTCTCCGGGCCTTACCGGTGTCAGGCAGGCGAATTTCTTCTGCCGGTCTATTTTCATCAGGCACGAGCGGCACATCTGCAGGCCGCAGCAGTAGCTCCGGAAGCTAAGCATCGGGTCCGTCTCCTCCTGGATATGCTTGAGGAGCACCAGCACCGACATCTCCTCGTCGGCTTTGACCTGGTACTCCTGGTAACGTGGCTCCGAATCTTGTTCCGGGTCGTATCTAAAAACGCTAGCGGTGATGTATCCCTTCATTCCTGTTCCTCCGGCGTGATTCGGTCAAGAACGACTGGAGCCGTACCCATCTTGAGAAGTCCGCCTTCCAGCCTGGCCGAAGTGTGCTTAAGCCATTTCCGGTCGTCCCTCCGGGGGAATTCACGCCGGTAGTGGGCACCCCGGCTCTCCTCCCGGGCGAGGGCGCTCTCGGCGATAATTTCGGCCGCTTCCATCATGGAAGCAAGCTCGATGGCCCGGCCCCATTCCAGGTTGAACCGTTTGAAGTCCGGCGCCGATAGCCGCGGGACCTCTTTTTTGAGCTCCCGGATTTCCTCGATGGCCTTTGTCAGGCCCGGCCTGTCACGGAAGACAAAAACATCCTCCTGCATTACCTGTTGCAGCTGCTTCTTCAGCCCGGCAACTGGTACGGGGTCCTTTTTCGGCGTCAGGAACGAAAAAACCCTCTCTTTTTCCTGCTCCAGGATGGCGGCCGGTATCTGGCCCGGTTTCTGTCCGCCCCGGGCGTATTGGGCTGCCTGCCGGCCGGCCTCGAACCCGAAGACAATCATGTGGGTCAGGCTGACCCCGGGGAGCCGCATGGCCCCGTGGACACCGCCCATCACCTCTCCGGCGGCATAGAGGCCCGGTAAGGTCGTCTCCGTTTTTTCGTTGACCCTTATCCCGCCCATGCAGAAGTGGGAGCCGATAACGATATCCACCCTGTTTTCCCGCGGGTCGATGCCGACCGATTTAATCAGTTTTCTTCTGGCATCCCAGCTTCTGATGCCGGAACGGAGATGGGGTAGCTCCATGTTACGCTGGTCTATGTAGAACGGCCCGTTTCCTTTCTCTATCTCCCTGTAAAGCTCCTGGGTAAACCGGTAAGAGTAGCTGCCGCCCGGATACTCGCTGCCGTTGGATATCGTGGCCTTACCGTGGCGGTTAAGGTACGGGCCCTCCCAGAACTCGGGGAAGTACCTGATGTGCAGGCAGCGCGGGTTGGCCGGCAGGGGCACGAATTGGATCATCTCCATGTCAATCAGCTCGGCACCGGCCAGGTATGCCATGATGTGCCCCGTGCCCGAGGCATCGGTGTTGATGCCGAAGGGGTTGTTGCTGGAGTGGGGATAGAGTTCGCCCACCAGCCCCCCGGTGGCGATTATTACGGCCGTTGCCTTGATTACCAGGAACCCCCCGCTGGTCATGTCCACAGCTGTGGCCCCGCAGACTTTACCATCGGCGGTAACAAGCCTGGTGATGAGGACATCTTCCAGCAGCTCCAGGTTCGGCCTCCCGGCCAGGGTATCCCGGAGATTTCTCAGGGTGGTGATACAGGGTACGCAGACCCCCTTCGGTCCCAGGGGGGAAATGCGGATGCCGTACTGCGGCAATTCCTGCAGGCAAGCGTAAATCCCGCTCGCCATGTGCCAGACGATGTTCTGGTCATTCAGGAAGTTCCCTGCCTTTACTGTCCTTTGAAACAGGTCCTCCACCATGTCGGGCGAGGTGGCGGTAGCCGTGCCCCCGTTAGCCGTGGGGGTCAGGCCGCTCTGCCCGATGGGTCCCTTGCTGGCGACGATTACCTTGAGGCTGCTGTCCCGGGAAGCTTCAACGGCGGCTAAAACACCGCTGCCACCGCCGCCGATGATGAGCACGTCGCACTCTTTTGCATTGTAGTCTTGAGAGACCATAGGAACTTCCGCCTTAAAGGGCCGTTTTATCCGGTGAGCAGTTCCGGGCCGCTGGCCGCCAGGTAAACCGTGTTTCCCGTCATGATGGCCCCCCTGTCCCGGTCCTTTACCGCCAGGCGCAGCGTCAAGCACATACCCGGGGTAAGCACGTTGCTATCTTCTTCGGCGATTACAGGGGGCTCGTCCACGCTGAGCCCTATCCCGTTCCCCAGGCCGTACTCGGTCATATAGCCCGTGCCGCTCTTTTCGACTGCGGCTGCGGCTTCCCGGTAAAACTCCGCTACCTTTTTCCCCGGCCCCATTTTTTGCATTACTGTCTCGTACAGCCTGTCAAGGGCTTCGCTCCCGGCCAGCGAAAGGCCGGTCGGCTCGATGACGAACGTCCTGATAGCTTCTGCCCAATACCTCTCGAATTCAACAGCCAGGTAGATAATGACGGTATCCCCTGGAGATAGCTGGCTGTCTTCAACCGGCCGGAAGGTCCAGCCGGCTTCCCGGGGCTTGGCGTAAAGCAGCCGGACATCCTCCGCCCCCTCCAGCCGGGCCTCCCTGTCCAGGGCTGCGTCCAGGGTCAGCTCGTTACGGTCCTTGGGCGGCGTTCTCACGATGGTCTCGAACACGTGTGTTAAAATGCGTGAGGCCCGGGTGACCTGGTCGCGCTCCTTCGGGGATTTCACCATCCTCATGCCCCTGATAATATGGTTGGCGTCCACCGTCTTGCAGCCGGCGAGCGACTTGAGAAAGGGTTGCAGCTGGTTATAGGGCATCAGTTCTCTGAACCCCGCCAGCCCGATCGTGGCCGACAGCAGACCGAGCTCTTCGAGGTATTTAACGCAGGAACCGGCGACATCCGCGCCGGGCCTTAACTCCTTTAGCCAGGTGTTTATCTGGGTATACTCGATGCCGCGGCCGGAGCCCCAGAACGCCAGGGCTACCTCGCCCTGCCGGGGTATCACTGCCACCAATGCTCCCATGGCCGAATACAGGTTGCTGAAATAGCAGGGGTCCGCGTAATCTACCCAGGCATCACCGTAGACCAGGAGGACGTCGATGTTCTCTTTTTTCATCTCCTCTCTTGCCTTACCAACCCTCGCTTGAAACTCGCTGGCCGGCACGTTGACCCGGTCCCAGACGTTACGCCCTCTCCTCAGGGTGGTTTTCATTGACTCCATCTCAAACCTCTTTAACGTATAGTTTCGTTTCCGTTTGCGCCAGGCGTTTCATCCCGGTTTCGGTGACCATTACTGTCTCGCCGCACGCCAGGTAGCCTGTTTCCGGGAGGTACTGGTTGGGGTGGACGATAATCACCTGCTGGCTCTCGAGCGTTTCCTTGGAGTTATCGTCAATGGTCCCCCCCGGAGCGATTGACCCCACCCCGAGGCCGTGCCCCCTGGCTCTCATGTAAGGGGGATAGCA
>JBDRFW010000089.1:0-7136 GCA_043818415.1 Chloroflexota bacterium
TTTTAATGTCAGGTATCGCTTCCGTAACTTTTTTCCCTACGACGTCTTTTCGTTTCAACCCGGTTAACCTTTCGAAGGCGTCGTTGACTTCAAGATAGATAAAATCAACCGGATTATTATTTTCATCAACAAGGATTTTGCAATAGGCAAACCCGTTGAGCATCCCCTCAAAAAGGGAGCGGTATTTATTCTCGCTCTCTTTGATTTCTTCCTCAGCGCGCTTGCGCTCGGAGACGTCCATTGACACGAAGATGAGACATTCTTCACCAATGAAATTTATCGGTTCGACAGATATGAGCAAGGTACGTATTTCTCCGGACTTGGTACGGAATTTGAACTCTTCATTATGGACTTTGCCCTTTTCCTTAATCATGCCCACTACCTTGCTGCGGTCATCCGCGTTTAACCAGAAGTCGAGGCCGATTCCGCTATTGCCAATCAGTTCTTTACGGGTGTAACCGCTGAAGCGGACGAAACTGTCATTAAATTCGAGAAATTCACCGGTTTTTAATTTTGTAATAGCCACAATGGCGGGACTGAAGCGGAAAGCTTTGGAGAACTTCTCCTCGGACTCGCGCAGGGCTTCCTCCGCCTGCCGGTGCTCGGCGATGGTCCCCAGGCGTTCGGCCACGGCATCCAGGAGCAGCCTTTCTTCTTTGGAGAACCGGCCGTTTTCGGTTAACGGCGGTGCCTTGATATAGCCGACCTCCACCACCCCGGCCTTAGCCCCGTTCACGATGATATCGGCGGATGCCCGGTAGTCCGTCTTCCGGTAGTTGCCCGTGTTAAAATTCTCCCCGTTAAGGGTAATCCGGGCAAAGGCAATCTCGGGATATTGCATGGCACGGGTAAGCAACTCGACTATCTCGTCAAACCGCTCCCGCAGCGTCAGGTAGGGCTCCCCGCTGATGCTGGCGATATCGTACAGGCACCGCAGCTCCTTGACGCGCTTTTTCAAGGCATGCTCCATCAGGTTATATTTCTGCCTCTCGATGCAGTCCCATTTGCCGTCCCGCTTGACCAGCGAGAACTGATGGCGGCTGACGATATCGATGACCTCGCAGGGCTGACACCTCTCCAGGGAATAAGTGCAGATGCACAGCATGCGGTCGGTAATTTCGCCTAGTTCCTCCTCGTACTCCATGAAGGAGGCCCAGTCCTCCGGTTGGAGCCAGGCTGTATCCCCGGTTACTCTCAGGCCGTCATAGCCGCCGGCGGTGGCCTTTTCCAGACGGTCGCGCCACCTCCGGGCGACTTCTCCGGGGTCGAAAATATTTTCCTTGAGATACCATTCGGTACAGGGGATGATACTCATTTGTCCGCTTTCCAGGTATCTATCCAGGTCGGTTACGGACCTTCGCAGCGCCACCGCGGCGTCACCCGTGGTGAGGGGCTCGGAGACAATCCACAGGCAGAGCTCGTTGGCGGTCAGGCCGCTCCGGAAATAGGGCACCATGACGTTAATCAGGTCTCCGGGGTTATGGTAAAAGAGGCTAAGGTGGGTGCCCCAGGGGATATCGCCGATGATTTTTATACCCGATTTTCTAAGTACTTTTTCCATCTGGTTATCACCCGTTTGAATGCTCCGGAGGGTTCAGCACCTTTAATAGTACGCAATCCTGAGAATTCCGTCAAGTGTCAAAGAAAAGATAATTATATGCTTATTGTCATAAAGAAACGTTTTTTCAGTTACCCTCTGTCTTTGATATTATTTTTTACCTCTTCATGATGATTTCAAACGTAATTACACTTCCGGCGTCCTCGGAGAAGGCCGATTCGGTTTCATCCAGCCTGGTGATGCGGACCTCCCGGAAGGCCCCCGCCGTCTCCAGCGCCGTGGCGTAGTCGACGACCGTAAAGACACTGTCAGCTTCCCCCTGCAGGGTCACCCGGCCGTTGTCCATCTCCACGGACGTGAAATTGGTACCGGGCGGCAGCGCCCCGGTAACCTTCTCCAGGTAGTTGGTGAAGTTGCCGCGGTCGCCGAGGATGCTCTTCCGTCCGCTTTTCACCGCCCGGGTGCCGGTAATAATTTCCCGGAGTGTCACCTCTTTTTTGACCGTTTCTTCGGCGGCGAGGGTGGCCATGCCGACTTCCCGGGTGAGGCCGTTGAGCTCGGCCTGCCGGGCGCTGTTCCCGGCCTCGAGCTGGCCCACCGCCTGGTTAAACGGGTAGAGGAAGACGATGGCGGCAGCCAGCAGTACGCCGGTGATGATGTATCCGGCGGGTAATGCCGGCGCCCGGCTCCGGCGGTATTTGCCGGTAAATATGTTGATATTGATGTCGTGAAAAGGCACGTCTCCATGGTGGGGCGTTTTAATATTCGTTTTCTTGAGCGCCAGCCCGATGCTGACGGTAAAGGATGCCGCCGGGAGTTCCGGCGGCAGAGCCAACGGCGGCAGGAGGGGGGCCACGGGGTATTCCACCTCGCCCTGGAGCAGCGCGATGGCCGGGGGCTCGGCGGCCAGCTCGCCGGTCAGCAGCAGGGGCGTCGTCGGGCTCAGGGGGCTTTCCGGGTGCCCGCTCTGGTAAAAGGCCGCCATCTTGGCCAGCTCGTCAGCCAGGCGCCGGATATTGTCTTCCAGGGTGGCCCCGTCGCTGCGGGGGCTGATGGTGTGGATGACGGTGGGCAGGCCGGCGGCGATGAAAACGATGTCGAAGCTGTCCGGCTCCATGTTGACGACGATGGCGTCCCCCCGGCCGGCCGCCCGGGCCAGGGCCAGCGGCCGCAGGTCCATCTGGTACGGCTCGATGTCCGCCGCGGCCAGCGTCCGGAACACGGCATCGACCAGGTTCTTCGGCACGCCGAGGACGAAGAAGGCCTGCTCGTCAACCCCGCCGGGCAGGGGCTGCCAGGTCAGGTAGATCTCGTCGAGGGGCAGGGAGAACTCTTTCCGGGCGGCGCGCAGGATAGCTTCCTCCATCAGGGCCGGCTTGAGACGGGGCAGGTTGAGAAAGCGGTAGGTATAGGACAGGCCGGCTACGCTGACGATGACCCTTTCCCTGGAGATACGGTCCGAGCGGAATAGCCCGTCGATAGCCTCGCCGAGCGCCTTTGGGTCTAAAATCAGGCCGTCACGGACCGCTTCGCCCGCCAGGGCCAGGCTGCCCCACCTCTTGACCTGCCGCCCATGGAGCGAGAGGGCCTTGATACTGCAACTGCTTATGTTCAAGGCGGTGTACATCATTTTTCCTTTAGCCGCCGGCCGGGGACCGCGCGTAGACAGCGATGTCTATCCAGGCCTTCACCGCGGCGCTGCCTTGAGGTGTCCCGCTTTCCCGGTCTACGGTCAGGTACTCGATGACCAGCGTCTCCGGCGCGCCGCTCTCCAGCCCGCTTAAGAACTCGGAGAGTAGGTCGAAGTTGCCGGTCGCGGTCACGTTCAGCCGGAACACCGCGTAGGCATCGTCGCTGACCCCCTCCGTCGTCCAGGGCTGGGTCACCAGGGGTAACGCCCTGATGCCGACCCTTTCCGCGAGGCGGAGGACGGCATTGACGACCGCGGTGGTGTTCAGCCCGGCGGGGAAGGCGCTCCTGGCCGCCTCGAGGTCGGCCTCCGCCTGGCCCAGCCGCCGGTCGAGTTCGGGCGGGGGCGGGGGGATTTCCGCCAGCGTCCGGGCGGTCCCGGCGATTTGCCACTCCAGGGCTGCCTGCTCCCGGTGCTGCTTAAGGTACCCCGTCCCGGAAAAGTAGTACCCCGCCAGCAGTACCACCGCCAGTATCACGGTGAGCGTTTTCCGGGTCTTCAAATTAACTTCTTTGACCTCCCTTCAGCTCAGTCCCAGGACACGATGCCGGTACCGCCGGGGTCGGGCATCGTCAGGCAGTCCGGGGGCGGCGGGTAAGCCCCGGCGTATTCCTCGTAAACGTCGCCCAGGATGTTCTGTTCCCGCACGATGTTGTTAATCGTCCCGGTGGCATAGACGTCCCCGTAGATGCGGGCGTTATTAGCCAGCTGAATCTTGCTGGTGACGCTGCCGGTGATATAGACGCTGCCGTTGATGACGGTGTTGTTTTCCAGGTAGACATTGCCGCCGGCGCAGACGTTGCCGCCGACCTCGATGCTGCCGATTTCCGAGTTGTTGTTCAGCCGGAGGTCGCCGCCGGTGGAGACGTCGCCCCCGATGACGGCGTTATTGAAGAGCTCCAGGGCACCCCCGGCCACGACGTCACCGGTGATTTCGGCATTGTTGGCCATCTCGACGTCACCCGTGGCGTAAAGGCTGCCGTCGACGGTCACGTTGCCGTCGATATTAGCGTCGTTATCGATGAACACATCGCCCACAACGTCATCGTCGATATTACCTTCGCTGCTCCAGCCGCCGCCCCCGTGCTGGACGTAAGATGTGACGGCGGTGCTGTGGCCGTCGTCGCTGGTGGCCGTGGAGGTGAGGAGGTAGATATTCGCCCCCAGGTTCTCCACGGTAACGTCCACGGTCTTATTATTGATGCTGAACCGGGGCAGTGCCTCGGTGGCGTTCTCGGTCACCTCCAGCGTGCCGCTCATCAGGCCCCAGATGGCGTACTCGATGCCGGAGTCGCAGGAATAGAGCTCGGCCAGGCCCTGCTCGTAAGCGCCGGAGCCGATGAGGCTGCTGCTGGCGTGGCCGAGGAAGGGGGTTATCACCAGCGAGCCGATGGCCAGGGCCAGCATAGCCAGGGGTAAGGCTTGTCCCTTTTCGCCACTTTGCATTATCCGCCCCCCGTCGGCCGGAGAAAGACCCTGTAGGTGGCATTTTCACTGACGGCATCGCGTCCCTCGGGGGAGGAGGTCAGGGACATGGTGACGATGCGGCTATCGACCGAGAAGGCGGCGCTGGAGATGTTCCGCGCCAGCACCATCGGGTTGCCGCCGGGGTCGCGGCGCAGCTCGGTACCCGCCAGCGAGTAGGTAATCGACGAGCTTTCCGATATCGTCAGCAGCAGCCCGCTGCTGGCGTCGGCGCTGACCGCCCGCAGCCCGTCCCGGTTGAACCAGTGGGCGGCGTTCTGTAGCTCGTGCAGGGCGGTAAGGCGGCTGTTGCCGTACTCGGTGATGGTAATCGTCTGGTAGATAGCTGTACCGAGAAAAACCACGATGATGCCGGTGACGGCCACGGCCACTACCAGCTCCACCAGGCTTAAACCACGCTGACCTCTCATCGGTTTACCTTGTAGTCCTCTATTATCAGGATGTCGACGCTCCCCAGGGAGACGGTCACCGTTATTTTCTGGATATCGGCGTCCGTGCCCGGAACGGCGGCGACACCGACCGTTACCGCGTAGCCGGCCGGGGCGGCCACCGCCGGGTAGGTTCCGGCGCCGGCGTCGTAGGCGTAGCTCTTGGTGTACTCAAGCTGGTTCTGCGCCAGACCCTGGGCGGTCACCATCTCGTCCTGATCCCCCACGGCTATCGCCCCCGCCGAAAGGGAGACGGCAAAGGCAACCACAGAGGTGCCCAGGATAGCCACGGCCACCAGCGTCTCCACCAACCCCAGGCCTGCCTGGCCGGGCCGCCGGCTCCACCTTTTCCCTGCTTTCATTTTCCCTGCCTGTCTTCATCATTTAATGGATACCCCTTAATATCGAATACAGCGGCGTGAACATGGAAAGGGCGATGAAGATAATTACCGCCCCCACCATCAGCGTTAGCATCGGTTCAATCATGGAGATGAGGACATCGATGCGCCGGTCCACCTTCCTTTCGTAGAAGTCGGCCAGGGTGGCCAGGGTATCGTCCATGGCGCCGGTCTTCTCCCCGACGACCACCATCTCGACCAGGAGCCGCGGAAAAAGGTCGATTTCCGACATCGGCCGGGAGAGACCATCGCCCTGGACCAGCCGGTCCCGGACCTGGCGCAGGGCGCCGCGAATGACCCTGTTGCCGTCTGTCTGGACGGCGGTGTCCAGAATCTGGGGCAGGAGCAGGCCGGCCTTCAGCAGCATGGCGGAGGTCCGGCAGAAGCGCTGCATGCTGCGCTCAACGTTGATGGGGCCGATAAGCGGGAGCCGGAGCAGGAGCCGGTCCTTCTCCAACTTGACCGAGGGCAGCCGCAACAGGCCGGCAGTTAACATGATAACCGCGAAAATCACGATGATGATATACAGGCCGTTATCCAGCATGAAGCCGGTTGTAGACATCAGAAGTCGGGTGGCCCAGGGCAGCTCCGTGCCGAGGGAGTCGAACAGGTTTACCAGGGGCGGCAGGGCCACGGTGATTAGAAGGACGGAAACGGCGACGGCCATCAGCATCACGAAGACCGGGTAGGCCATGGCGCGCTGGATTTTCTGACTGGCGATGGCCTGCTTTTCCAGGTACCCCGCGGCCTGACTCAAGCCGAACTCCAGCTTGCCGGCCTGCTCGCCGGCTTTTATCACCTGGCAGCAGGTATCCGGGAAGGCCCTGGGGTAGTGGCCGAGGGACTGGGAGAAGGAGCTCCCCCCCTGGATTTCCTCCACCAGGCCGCCGATGGTCTTTTTCAGGGGCGGCTTGGTGGCCTGCCCTTCCAGCAGGCGGAGCGCCGTGAGGATGTTGATGCCCGACTCTAACAGGGTGGCCAGCTGGGTGGAGAAGTCGATCACCTCCTGGGTCTTGATGCCGAAGAGGGTGGGAATGAGGCTTTCCAGGCTGAAACCGGCCGGTATTTCCTTGAGGCTGAGGACATGCTGGTAGCCGGCGCGGTAGAGGGCGCCCTCGGCCAGGCTTTCCGAGGTGACTTCTATCGTGCCCTGCACAATCCTTTTATCACTGGTGTAGGCTTGGTATTTATAGGCCATAATCTACTCTTATATTTTTCAGTTAATGGAAAAGACGCTGCGCATCACCTCGCTGATTGAGGTAATCCCCTGTTTCACCTTCATCATGCCGTCATGTTTCATCGTCATCATGCCCTCGCTGACCGCCTGCGCCCTGATTTCGCCGGCATTGGCGTTAGTACGCAGCATCATCCGGATGGCTTCGCTCATGACCATCAGTTCGAAGATGCCGATACGCCCCCGGTAGCCGGTGTTGGCGCAGAGGTTGCAGCCCATGCCGTGGTAAAAGGTGGCCGTCTTTTGCTCCAGCTCTTCGGCGAAGGCCTGCAGCTCCTCCTCCGGTGGCTGGTAGGCAACCCGGCAGTTGGGGCAGATACGCCGCACCATGCGCTGGGCCACC
>JBDRFW010000090.1:0-9525 GCA_043818415.1 Chloroflexota bacterium
CCGAGCGCAAGCAGGCGGAGCAGCTGGTAAACGACGAGAGGGGCAAGGCCCAGCGCTACCTGGATATCGCCGGCGTCATCTTCGTGGCCATAGATACCGCCGGCACCGTCACCCTGATTAACCCCAAGGGGTGCCAGGTCCTCGGGTACAGCGAAGACGAGATAATCGGCCGGAACTGGTTTGACGACTTCATCCCGGAGAGGTTGAGAAAGCAGGCCAAGGCCATCTCCCGGAAGCTGCTCGCCGGCGAAACCGAAAAGGTCGAGTATTATGTTAATCCCGTCCTTACCAAGAGCGGCGAAGAGAGGATAATAGCCTGGCACAACCGGCTGCTCCGGGATGAAGACGGCAATGTCACCGGGCACCTCAGCTCCGGGGAAGACATCACGGAGCA
Source organism: Chloroflexota bacterium (assembly GCA_043818415.1). GTDB lineage: Bacteria > Chloroflexota > Dehalococcoidia > Dehalococcoidales > RBG-16-60-22 > RBG-16-60-22. The sequence continues at coordinate 395 of JBDRFW010000090.1, forward strand.
CAAACACTCCGAGGAGCTCCTCCAGTCCATCTCCAGCAGCTCGCCTCTGGGCCTCTACATCGTTCAGGACGACCGGCTGCAATACACCAACCCGCAGTTCCAGAAGATTACCGGCTACAGCCAGATGGAGCTGCTGGGGCGGGAGCTGCTCAGCCTGGTGGCGCTGGAGGACAGTGACGCGGTCCGCTCCAGCACCATGTTCACGCTGCAGGAGGACAACCCCTACCCTTGCGAATACCGCATTCTCAACAAGACCGGGCAAATCAAGTGGGTCATGCAGACCGTTTCCCCCATCCATTACCAGGGCCGGGAAGCCATCCTCGGCAACATCATGGACATCACGGAGCGCAAGTACCTGGAGAGAAAGGTGATCGAGTACGAAGAGCTGAGCAAGATGAAGAGCGACCTCCTGGCGACCGTCTCCCACGAGCTGCGCACGCCCCTGGCGACGATTAAAGGGTATTCAACGATGATTCTGGACTACTACACCCAGATTAGTGCCGAGGAAACGCGGGAATACCTGAAGTCCATCGACGACTCCACCGACCGACTGGCCAAGCTCGTCGATAACCTGCTGGACACCTCCCGCCTGGAGGCGGGACTGCTCAAGCTGCAAAGGACGCCCTCCAACATCGCGCCGCTCATCCGGAAAGCGGCCGAAGAAGCCGGCGTCCGGGCCAACCGGCACCGCATCATGGTGGAGCTGGACCAGGGGCTGCCCAGGGTAAGCATCGACGCCAAGCGCATCAGGCAGGTGCTGGACAATCTCATCGACAACGCCGTCAAGTATTCGCCGCCGCAGACGGAGGTGCTGATATCGGCACGGCGCTCCGGCCGGGAGCTGCTCGTCAGCGTTACCGACCAGGGCCCGGGTATACCCGCCGCGGAGCTGGTCAATATCTTCGACCGGATGTACCGCATCGAGCAGCGGCTGTCCCCGGGGGCGGACGGCATGGGGCTGGGGCTGTACATCTGCCAGCGCCTCGTGGAGACCCACGGCGGCCGGATCTGGGCGGAGAGCACCGCGGGCCAGGGGAGCACCATCCGGTTTGCTCTCCCCATCATCGATGGTGCCGGAAAAACTAAGAAACCGGCCGGGAGCATTAAATGAACACCGGCGGTTGCCAGGGTTGTTGTCCTCCACCCGGAAGAAAGGTGATACCATGACTTCAAGGAAGACCCTGGTTCTGGTGGTTGATGATGACGTCCGGATGCTGCGCATGATGAAGCGCATGCTGGAGCTCGAGGGTTTTCAGGTGCTCGTGGCCGGCAACGGCGAGACGGCGCTGAAAACGTTCGAAAAAGACGGCCCGAACCTGGTGCTGCTGGACATCATGATGCCGGATATGGACGGCTACGCGGTGTGCCAGCATATCCGCGAGTTCTCCCAGGTGCCCATCATCATGGTTACCGCCCGGGGAGACGATAAGGAGAAGGTGGAAGGGCTGAATATCGGCGCCGATGACTATGTCACCAAGCCCTTCTCCGCCAGCGAGCTGGCCGCCAGGGTGAGGGCGGTGCTGCGGCGCATCAGCAACCAGGACAAGCCCCCGGAGGCCGTCTTCCACCTCAAAGACCTGACAATCGATTTTACCTCCCACCGGGTCACGGTCAAAGACCAGGAGCTGAAACTCACCTCCACGGAGTACCGGTTGCTTTCCTATATCTGCCGCAACGCCGGCCGGGTGGTCACGCCGGACCAGCTGCTGGACAAGGTCTGGGGCGAGGAGTACATCGGCGCGCCGCACCTGCTGCAGGTCAACATCGCCCGGCTCAGGAAGAAGCTGGGGGACGATGCCAAGAACCCCACCTATATCCTCACCCGGCCCGGCATCGGGTATATCATGCCCAAGCCCGCGTGACGGAGCCAGCCTCAAAATAACCCACGGGAGAGCCTTCCGCACACGGGAGGCTGCCCTATTTTTTTAACCGAATTCCCGCCACTTCACACCCCCGCGGCCTTTCCTACCGTGACGATTTTGTGAGCCTTTACGATGCCTTTTTGACGCCTTTGTGAGTTATTTCAAGTATCGTTAACAGTGGCAGGCAGAACGATGATACTGGTATGGAACGACGCCAAGTCCTTCGAGCGGCACCTCGAAGCCATGAGAATCTTCCGGCATTCGCACCCCGCGGCCGCGGCTACCGGATTTCAGCTCATCAGGGATATGCCCGCCTCCGGCGATTTACTCCCCTCGGAGAAAGCGGGGGGAGCTACCGGCATTATCAGCTCCGGAGGGAAATCGATTATCGTGCCCATCTGGGACATCGCCCTGCCCGGGGGGTGCCAGAACTGAGCGGCCCGACCTCTTAAACGACGACGGGGGGGTTTATAATGGTGAATTCCCGGCAGCGCATCATGGTGGTGGACGATGACCAGGATATGCTCCGCCTGCTTAACCGCACCCTGGAGCTGGAGGGGTTCGATACTATCGTCGTGGCCGATAGCGATACCGCCCTGACGCTCCTGGACAAGGTGGCACCGGACCTGGTCATCCTGGACACGATGATGCCGGGTACCGACTGCTACCGGGTGCTCGACCTTATCCGGGCGCATTCCGAAGTGCCCATCATCATGCTGACCACGGAATATGAAGTGGAGTCACTGCGCGCCGCCCTCGCCCGCGGCGCCGACGACTATATCCGCAAGCCTTTCGGCACCCGGTCGTTCGTAGCCCGCATCCGGGCCAAGCTGCGCCGCACCCGCCCGGAAATTGCCTGACCGCCCTGACCCTCAAGAGATTTACCCCCTCGCCTTTTCCCGCCGGCCTGCCGGTGCCCCATTTCCGCCGGCGCTACGTCCCACCCGGTGAGTTATTCAACCATCTAAAAAATTGCTAAAATTTTTACTTGACAGAGGAATTTCAAGGTATTATAATAGGCCAACGTATTTACCCGTTGCTCCCGGACTTTAATTTATGAGACCCAGGCCGGCGGTTCTTTAGGACCCGCCGGTCAGTTAGCCGAAGATATTAGCCAAAAGGTGCGCGAGTATAGCGGCGTTGTTTCGCAGGGCCGCCATCGAGGTAAATTTTTCAACAGAGGCCTATCATGCCAGAAGAAAAAGAACCTGAAGAATCTGATTTCATAACATCGGCTGAATCCGGTTCTATCGAGTCTCCTCAACACTACCCCGAAGGTCTCGTTGAGGAGCCGGGGGGAGGACGGGGTTTCTTCCGTAGAGCGGAAAGGGTCATCGATGTCGCCAGCGAGAGCTTCAGCGTGGTGGCGGTCATCGTGCTGATATTCATGATGATGATGACCGTCAGCGATGTTGTCCTCCGCTATTTCTTCAACCGGCCCATCATGGCCAGCGCCGAGCTTACGGAGTATATGATGGTAATCGTGGGCTTCCTGGGGATAGCCTGGTGCGCCACCAAGGGGACCCACATCAAGGTCGAGCTGATTGTCGGCAAGTGGTCTCCCAAGGCCCAGGTCATCATGAACATCATCAACGCCGTATGCGTCATCGCAGTCTGTGTGCTTATCGCCTCGCAGAGCCTGAACGAAGGCTTCGTCGCCAAGCAGATGGGCCGGGCATCGGAGATAACCGATATCGCGCACTACCCGTTTTACTGGGTGGTTGTCTTCGGCTATGTCTTAATGTTCTTTGTCGTGCTGGCCATCCTGGTACATAACGTGCGTAAGGCGGTGAAACCATGAGCCCGGAGATGATCGGCTTTATCGGCATCATTGCCCTGGTAGTCCTCATATTTCTGCGCATCTGGATTGGCGCCGTCATGGTACTCATCGGCTTCATCGGCTACGGAATACTGGCCGGCTGGCATAGCGCCTTCGTCGTCGTCGGCACGGAGCCTTACAGCAACATCGCCTTTTACCCCATCACGGTGATACCGCTCTTCATCCTCATGGGCGCGGTGGTCGCCAACACCGGCGTCAGCGGGGACCTCTATAATACCGCCAACAAGTGGGTGGGTAAAACGCGGGGCGGGCTGGCCATGGCCACGGTCGTCGCTACGGCGATGTTTGCGGCCATCTGCGGCTCCAGCGCCGCCACCGCCGCCACCATGGGCCGGGTAGCCCTGCCCCAGATGAAACGGCACAACTACGATGATAAATTGGCTACCGGCTGCGTCGCCGCCGGCGGCACCATGGGCATCCTGATTCCTCCCAGCATGGGCTTCATCCTGTACGGCATTCTTACGGAAACCTCCATCGGCAAGCTGTTCATGGCCGGCATCATCCCCGGTATTCTCGAGGCTGTTTTCTACATGGCTACCATCTGGATAATGTGCAAATGGAAGCCGAGCCTGGGGCCGCCGGGAGAGGGCTCAACCCTGAAACAGAAGATTTTCGCCCTGAAGGGCACCTGGGCAATGCTGGTCCTGTTCATCCTGGTGATGGGCGGCATCTACATGGGCGTCTTCACCCCGACCGAAGCGGGTGCCATCGGCGCCTTCGGGGCCATACTCATCAGCTTTGTCAGCCGGAAGCTCACCTGGCACAACCTGCGTGGCTCCGTCGTGGAGACGGCCCAGACCACGGCCATGATTGTCTTCATGATTGTCGGCGCCTTCATACTCATGCGCTTCCTGGCCATCAGCAAGCTGCCCTTCTTCATCGGCGAGTTAGTCGCCGGACTCCCGGTACCCCCGATGATGATTCTGGTAGCCATCATCATCATGTACATCATCCTCGGCTGCTTCCTGGACGTTTTTGCCGCCATTATCCTCACCATCCCCATTATCTTCCCGGCCGTCCTGTCGATGGGGTTCGATACGATATGGTTCGGGGTGATAATGGTCAGGATTATGGAAATCGGCCTGATTACGCCGCCCTTCGGGTTGAACGTCTTCATCATGTCCACGGTCACGGACGTCCCCATCGGGACGATTTTCCGCGGGGTTATCCCCTTCGTGATAGCCGATTTCGTCCATGTTGCCCTGCTGGTGGCGGTACCGGCGCTATCGCTCTTCCTGCCTAACACGATGTAGCCACCCGGAACTTAATAAAGTTACCCACAGCGTTAGGCACCCCCCAAAGGGTGCTCAACGTTTTTATGGGGCGACTGAACTTTCCCGCCGACTTGATTTTTCTCCGGATTTACGGTATATTGGTGGGAAACAGAATAAGCCAACAGGGGTGCCCGAGCGCGAGCTAGGGCCCAACTGGAAAGCAAGTCGGTGAAAGACCGACGCGGCCGCGCCACTGTGATTGCTCCTTCTGGGGAAGGGACAAGAGCCAGAACGCCAGCCCCTGAACCGCCTACAGGACTCCGCGGGGAGTGGTAGGACTTTTTATTGAGTCTGGAAAACCCCTCGGCTGAGGCGAGGGGTTTCTCGTTTTATAAGGAGGTCATGATGAAAAACACGGTTAAAAAACTCGTCGCCGTCGGCCTGGCAACCGTCCTGGTCCTGCTGGCAGCCTGCACCGCCACCCCGCCGCCGGCCCCCCAGCCCGCGCCCGTGGCACCGGCTCCGCCGGCGCCGCCGACCGCCCCAACCTACCCGATGGAGATTACCGACCAGCTGGGGAGGAAGGTAACGCTGGCAGCCGCCCCGCAGCGCATCATCTCCATCGCCCCCAGCAATACGGAGATAGTCTTCGCGCTGGGACTGGCCGACCGCCTCGTGGCGGTGACGGACTACTGCGACTACCCCCCCGGAGGCCAAGGAAAAACCGAGCATCGGGGGCTTCAGCACGCCCAACATCGAGGAAATCGTCGCCCGTAACCCCGACCTGATACTGGCCACATCGCGGCATGAAGACAAGGTCATCCCCCAACTCGAAGACAAGGGCCTGACGGTACTGGCGCTGGACCCCAGGACCGTCGACGAGGTGCTCGAGGCCATCGAGCTGGTGGGCAAGGTCACCGGGGAAACCGAAAACGCCGACACCCTGACGGCCGGCATGCGGGAGCGCATCAAGGCGGTTACGGACAAGACTGCCGGCCTGACACCCGAGCAGCGCGTGAAAACCTTTTACATCCTCTGGCACGACCCCCTGATGACGGTCGGCTCGGGGACATTGCAGAACGAGCTGATTAACAAGGCCGGCGGTGTGAACCTGGCGGCGGACATTAAAGACTACGCCGATATCAGCCTGGAGACGGTGGTGGCCGGCAACCCCGGTGTCATCATCGCCGCGGTGGGCCACGGCAGCGGGGCCGAAGGTCCCTTCGTCTATGCCCGGGACGAGGACAGGCTGCGGGACACGGACGCTCGCCTGAACGACCGCGTTTACTTCATCGACGGCAACCTCACCAGCCGCCCCGGCCCGAGAATAGTCGACGGACTGGAGCAGCTGGCCCGGATTATCCACCCGGAGATATTCGGGGAACCCGAACCGATGCAGGAATAATGCCGATGCCGAAAACCAAGGCTTACATCGTCGGGGTGGGACCCGGCTCCCCGGACCATGTCACGCCCGGGGCGCAGCGGGCTATTGGAGAGGCGCAGATTCTCGTCGGTTGGGAGTTCAACTTCCTGCCGGTACAGCCTCTGGCCGCCGGTAAGAAGGTCTATCTCCAGCGCGCCGCCGACTACATCCGGGTGGCCGAAAATGCGGCGGAGGAGGCCCGGCGGCGGGGGGAAACGGTAGCCGTCCTGAGAATCGGCGACCCCTGTATATCCGGCGGGCTCGATGAGCTGTTGAGAATCTTCCACGATTTCGAGGTGGAAATCATCCCCGGCATCAGCTCGGTGCAGGCGGCGGCCGCCATCGCCCGGGTGAACCTCGACGAGTCGGTGGTCATCTCCTTCCACGAGGACAAGAACGACCTCCCCGAGAAGCTTAAGTTCATGCTGGAAGCTTTTAACCAAAGGCGTCACCTGATAGTTCTCAACGGCCAGGTCAAGAGGCCTGACGAGGTGGCCGGGTATCTCATCGAAAACGGCGTCAGCCCGGACACGCCCGTCATCGTCGGGGAAAACCTGACGCTGGAGGACGAGAGGATATTCCGGGGGACGCTGCAAGATATTATTACCGGGGAGTTCTCCTGGCTGGCGGTGATGGTGATACTGCAGGCGAAAGAGTGAGAGGTGACTGAAATGGTTTCCGGCGGCACGCCATCGGGGTCGGGCAGCACCTACCTATCCGGTCGGCGCACGCGCCTGTACAGCCTCCTGGGGCTGACCGCCGCCCTGATAGCGGTGGTGGCATTGGCCACGAGCGTCGGCAGCGTGAAGATACCGCTGCCGACCACTTTCCGTATCCTCCTGGACGGCCTGCCCTTCGTTGATATCGTCCAGACGTGGCAAAGCTCCATCGCCACCATCGTCCTGGAGATACGCCTGCCCCGGGTCATCCTGGCGGGGTTGGTGGGCGCTGCCCTGGCTACCGCCGGGGCCACCTACCAGGGGCTCTTCCGCAACCCCCTCGCCGACCCCTATCTCATCGGGGTAGCCCAGGGGGCCTCGCTGGGGGCCATCATCGGCTTCCTGCTGCCCGTCAGCTGGCCCAACGTGGTGCTCGGTTTCGGCATTATCCCCCTGCTGGCCTTTATCGGGGCGCTGCTGGCCACCGCCGCCGTTTACGCAGTGGCGCGGGTGGGCAAGACGCTCCCGGTGACCACGCTCATCCTGGCCGGGGTGGCCCTGGGGGCGCTGCTGGGCTCCGTCGTCTCCTACCTCATCATCTCCAGCGGAGAAAAGATGCACGGCATCATCTTCTGGCTGATGGGCAGCTTCTCCCTGAGCCAGTGGTCGGAAATCGGGATTGTCCTGCCCTACGTGGCCGTGGGGACGGGGGTCATCATCGTCTTCGCCCGGCTGCTCAACGTCATGCAGCTGGACGAGGAGCAGGCGCAGCAGCTCGGGGTCAACGTGGAGAGGCTCAAGCTGGTGCTGCTGGCGGCGGCCACCCTGATAACGGCGGCCAGCGTCTCCTTCGTGGGGACCATCGGCTTCGTCGGCATCATCATCCCCCACGCCGTCCGCCTGATATGGGGCGCCGACCACCGTTTCCTGCTGCCCCTGGCGGTGCTGACCGGGGCCATCTTCATGATACTCACCGACCTCGTGGCGCGCACCGTGCTGTCCCCCACGGAGATACCCATCGGGGTGATTACCGCCATCTGCGGCGCTCCCTTCTTCCTCTACCTGCTGCGGCGCCGCAAGAAAGTTATTTTCTGAGGCAGGCATGATAAAGCTGGAAATGCAGGGGGTGACGCTGGGCTACAACCGCCACCCGGTGCTTGAGGACATCAGCCTCCGGGCCTCGCCGGGGGAGCTGGTGGGGCTCATCGGCCCCAACGGGTCGGGCAAATCGACCGTTATAAAGGCGCTGAGCCGCGTCATCAGCCCCGTGTCCGGCCGGATACTCATCGGCGGGCGGGACATTAAAAGCGTACCCCGCCGCGAGCTGGCCTGCCTAGTAGGGGTCGTCCCCCAAATGCCACTCCTCCCCAGCACCTTCACCGCCTTCGAGATTGTGCTCATGGGCCGCAACCCGCACCTCGGCCTGTTTCAGTCGGAGGGCCCGCACGACTGGTCTATCGCCCGTGAGGCCATGGAGAAGACCGGCACCACGGCGCTGGCCAACCGCCGCGTCAACGAGCTCTCCGGCGGGGAGATACAGTGCCTGCTGATTGCCCGCGTCCTGGTGCAGGAGACCAGCGCTATCCTGCTGGACGAGCCCACCGCCAACTTGGACATCGGGCGGCAGGTAGAGATACTCGACCTTATCCGGAGACTGTGCACGGAGAAGAAACTGTCCGTCCTGGCCGCCGTCCACGACCTCAACCTGGCGGCGCAGTACTGCGACCGCCTTTTCCTGATTAATGAAGGCCATGTCCACGCCGAGGGGACGCCGGCCGAGGTCATCACCGACCGCATTATCAAGGAGGTCTACGGCGCCGAGAACTGCGTTTACACCCACCCCGTCAACGGCCTCCCCACCGTCCTGCTCAGCGCCGAGCGCCATAAAACGTCGAAGGATAGGGCTTAAAGATGGAGACACTGCTGGTACTGGCCCTGGCCGTCGCTATCGACCTGGCCCTGGGCGACCCCCCCAACGCCTTTCACCCCGTGGCCTGGATGGGCAGAGTCGTCAGCCGGCTGGAAAGGGTCGGGCTGAAGCTGAACCCCGCCGGCCAGTTCATCTACGGTATGGTGATGACCCTGTTCACCGTGGCCCTTTTCGTCGTTCCCCTCTACTTCATTTTCCTCTAC
>JBDRFW010000091.1:0-4275 GCA_043818415.1 Chloroflexota bacterium
GTGGAGCGCTGCGCCGAGAGGCTGTACAAGAAACACGGCATAACCAACCCCAGAAAGCAGCTCGACGTTATCGAGTCGTATTCCCCATCTACCTGGCACGAGGTGGACTGTTACGAGGTCCTGAAGCTGTGCGGGCGGGGCGAGGCCTGGAAGCTAATCGAGGAGGAAGCTACCTGGCCCCACGGCGAAATCCCGGTCGACCCCTCGGGGGGCGTGGTCTCCACCAATGCCATCGGGGCAACCGGCCTGCACCGGATAGCCGAGGCGGCGGTACAGGTCAGGGGAGACGGCGGTGAGCGGCAGGTACCCGGGAAGGTCAACCTGGCCCTGGCTTATGCCATGGGGGCCGACCATTTCGCCACGATGGTACTTTTAAGCAAGGATTAGGCTCGTTAACCGGGGCACGCTGCTGGCCGGACAGGAAGCGCCAGAGCCGGAAGCACGTATCCTGCTCTACGGTTGGAACGCCGGGTCCTCCGGGTACCGCTGGCGAAGGTCGGGCTTCATATCCAGGTCAATGCTCATATTGGGGGTAATGGGGTAACTTATACCCAGCTCCGCCAGGCCCTCCAGCGCCTTTTCCAGGTAAGGCGGAGGCAGCGCAATCACCAGCTCATCTTCCCGGACATGTCCTAACATGCGTTCTCCAAAACCCGGCAGCCCGACCTTTGGTTTGCCCGTCAGGTAGCACTCCGCCAGTGAGTCGGCGCAGGATGACTCCCCGATGCAGGCGAACTGGAAACGTTCAAATTCCTTTTTCTGCATGGACTGGATTATCATGATAATCTGGGCGGGGTCTCCGTAGATAAGGATGACATCAGGGTCGAACGCGATCGTGGACAGAGGGGCGAACACGATACCCCCTCCGGCGGGTATCCTTGGGAAGGCCAGAAACCGCTTCCTCTCGTCCTCCCAGCTACCGCACCACTTCAGACCGTGCTCCGGCGTGTCCATGCCGGCGGGAACGCCCCGCAGCCCGTGAATCCTGGCACAGTGGTAGTAACAGGTATCTGTATTTTTAGCCCCGACCGTTAGCCCCAGTTTACGGGCATGAGCTATCATCTGGCATACGGGAAAGTAGTGCTCCAGACGCTTAAGGTCGGGAATCTCGTCAAGGTCCTCCGGGTTATCGAAACGCCTGTAGCCTATAGGGTGCGTCTTCAGCCAGAGTTTAGTCCTTAATTCGTTCTCGACGTCCGCCCATTTAACCATGTTCTTTCCTTTTAAGGCCCGGTCCGCGTACCGCCCGGGGTTGACCCGGCCTTCGGGCTGCACCTCGATTAACGAGTCCGGGACCGGGTTACTTCATCGTGCCGGGCAGGAAAAGGCTGATCTGGGGAAAGGCAACCAGCAGGGCTATGCCTACCAAAAACACGAGGGCAAAGGGTACTATCCCCCGGAATACTTCTTCCATGGGGACTTTGGTCACCCCCTGGACCACGTAAACGTTAATCGCCACGGGTGGGGTGATCAAGCCCAGCTCGGTCATGACACAAACCAGCACAAGAAACCATATCGGGTCAAAGCCTAACCCGGTAACAATAGGGAAGAAAACGGGCACGGTGAGCAATATCGCGCCGAGGGGGTCGATGAACATGCCGAGGGGAATGTACACGATAAGGATTACGATTACCGTGAGCATCGGCGGTATGGAGAAACTCAGTATCCAGTTGCTGATTGCCGACGAGACTCCGCCCAGTGCGAGGAAAGTGTTGAAGACGGACGCCCCTATCAGTATAAAAAGGATGTAGGCGGTGGTCTGGGCGGTCTCCATCAGCGCCCTGAGAATGGCCGACTTCGGCGTGCGTTTAGTGAGAACCAGAACGAAAGCCCCGAAGGCGCCGATAGTTCCCGCTTCGGAGGGGGCAAAAACCCCGAAGTATAAGCCGCCCAGTACCAGGATGAAAAGCACCAGCATTCCCCAGATGCCGGTCAGGGCAGTGAACTTTTCTTTCCAGGTTGAAGGCTCGCCGGGAGGCCCCAGCGACGGGTTCAATTTGCTCATAACGAATATCAGTATCAAAAAAAGCCCGGCGAGCATTAAGCCGGGGAGGAACCCGGCAATAAACAGCGTTCCGATAGACTGCTCGGTGATAATCCCCAAAATGATGAAGATAGTGCTCGGTGGGATAAGAATGCCCAACGCCCCTCCGGCAGCGATGGTGCCGGTTGCCAGCCGCGGGCTATAGTTTAGCCGCTCCATCTCGGGGTAGGCAACGGCCGACATTGTCGCCGCCGAAGCGACGCTGGAGCCGGTGCAGGCAGCAAAGGCGGTGCAGGCCAGCATCGTCGCCTGGGCCAGCCCGCCGGGAAGCCGGGACATCCATTTATGGGCAGCGTTGAAGAGGTCCCGGCTTATCCCGGAATAAAAAGCGAACTGGCCCATGAGGACAAACAATGGTACCGACGCCAGCAGGTAAGAGGCGATGGAAGCGTACGGCGTCTCACCGAGAAGGGCCATGGCCGGTGCCGCGCCTCTTATGAAAACCAGTCCTACGAAGCCAACGGTGATAAAGCTGAAGGCCAGAGGCAAGCCGAGCATCGCCAGCACCAGGAAAGCTATTATCGCCAAAGCGCCGATGGTCAGTGTATCCACTCAGCTCCTCTGCACATGACCGGTAATGTACTCAAGTAACTGAACGAGAAGCACGAAGCCTAATGCCAGCGCTCCAATGGGAACAACAAGCTGGGGAAGGTATATTGGCAAATGGATAGTGTCAATCATCCTACCCAGGTGCCAATATTTAATTGATAAACCTAGCCCCTGCCAGAAGATCAGGTACGTTATGCCCAGCGCGATAACCGTGGTAAATATATCAGCAGCAGCCCGTAACCGGGGCGGCATGCGTGTAATTACAAGCTCTATTCTGACATGCGCCCGGGCGGCCTGGGTATAGCCTAATCCCAGAAGTACCAGAGCCGGTAGCAGAAACCCGAACGTCTCATAAGTCCCGGTTATTGGTTTGTTAAGCAGGTACCTGCCCAGAACATCTCCGGTGCCCAGCAGCATCATGCCGAACAGTATTACCACGCATAACCATCGCATCGCGCCGCTCATTTTGTCGGCGGCCTTCTCTAAGGTCGAGACTATTTTTTTTACCATGTGAGGGCCAAGCTCCTCAGGGTTTTATTTCGGCAGGTTGAACGGGTTACTGACTCCAAGGCTCACAAGGATATTGTAATAGTCCGTAACCGCCTGCTTCGCCGGAAGTCCCTTGGCCTCTCTGTCGGAAATCCACTGTTGGACTATCGGAGCGAGAATTGCGTCCAACTTCGCCAGCTCGGCCGCACTCAGTTCACCATTATCGATCTTGGGGTCGTTGAGGAGAAGCTGATGAACATCTTCATTCGGGCCATCCCAGTTTCCGCCGGCCTTCAGGATAAAGTTCTCGAAGTTATCTGCCAGATATGACTTGCCAACATCGGGTAACTTCGCCCAGGCATCAAGGTTCATTCCGTGCACGTGGACGGACGTGGAGAGCTTCGTGGCGACCGTGTAATTGGTTACCTCCTGGAGCTTGAAGGCGCGAGCCATCTCCCAGATGGCCCAGGTGGCGTCGATGATGCCTTTGTCCATAGAGGTAAACAGCTCCGGGCCCGCCAGCTGGACGGGCACGCCGCCGAGAGATTCGCTGATACGCCGGTACATGTCGCTCGGGCCTCTCAGCTTCATTCCTTTGAAGTCAGCGACGCTGTTCACGGATTTGGTGCTCAGAAGCTGGTAAGGGCCGAGCCCGTATACCACGATGGGCTTCATGCCGGAATATTCCTTGTCAAAGTAGCCCTTTTTGAGCATCTGGATGATGGCCTTTGATATCGTCGTGGAATCCGGGTAGTGGATAGGTAGCTCGAATATTTCCGACATCTCGAAGACGCCGGGGTAGTATCCCGTTACCAGAACACCAACGTCCACAATACCTGCGGTGATACGGTTATAAGTTTCCGAAGGAGCGCCCATTACGCCGGCTTCAAGATATTCCGTAGTCACCAGCCCGTTGGTGGCTTCCGCCAGTCCGTCAAAGATATAACGAAACGTCACGTTCGGCGGGGTTCCCTTGGGCGTGAAGGATTCCAGCTTAAGCTTGATTGGCTTCATTGCCGGTGCCGGTTTTGGTGCCGGTGCCGGTGCCGGGGCCGGGGCCGGTTTTGGTGCCGGCGCCGGGGCTGGTGCCGGGGCTGGTGCCGGTGCTGGTGCCGGGGCCGGGGCCGTCGACGTACAACCCGCCAGTATTATTCCAATCATTGAGATTGCAACCAGAATGCTGAGAATTAACC
>JBDRFW010000092.1:0-6803 GCA_043818415.1 Chloroflexota bacterium
GTAGATGGGACAAAACCTGCAGCGGTTCCAGGGGCAGTTCCGGGTGACGCGGACGAGGAGCGCATAGGCCTCGCTCGGCGGCCGGATTGGCCCCAGCTCGTAGGCCTCTGTGGCCAGGCCCGTCATAGCCATGGCAAGACCCGACTCCGGATAAAGTCGAAGTTCTGAGCGACCTTTTCCACGCCCGGCACGATGTCCATGTGGCCGGGCAGCAGGTACTCGATGTCCAGTTCCGAGAGCGCCTCGATGGACTTTTTCAGCGCCTCGCCATTACCGCCGGGAAGGTCGACGCGGCCGGTGTTCATGGCGAAGAGCACGTCGCCGCAGACCAGCGTCTTCTCCCTGCGGTTATAGAAGCAGATGCTGTCCGGGGTATGCCCCGGCGCCGGTATCATCTCCAGCTCCGTATCCCCGGCGTTGAGGCGGCTCCCGTCCAGGGAGTAGTCCTCTTTAAACTCCATCGGCGGCATCCCGAAGATGCGCGCGCCGTCAACGACTACCATCTGGTAGTTCTTTTTCTGGACGGGGTGAATGGCGATGCTGGCCCCGGAGAGCTCCTTGAAGGCCTCGTTGGCGGCACAGTGGTCGCCGTGGAGGTGCGTATTGACGATTATCCCGATATCTTTTGGGTCGATGCCGTCCCGTTTCAGGTTGCCCACCAGCCCCGATAGAAAGGACGTGTTGCCGGGGTCGATGATAATACCCGGGCTGCCGGTGATAACGTAGGTATTGCAGTCGAACATCCCCTGCTCCGGGTAGAAGAATAGATTATTTGTGAGTTTCATGCTATATTATCTCCAAGCGAGAAATAACGGGCTTCCGTTATAATTATATAATAACCGGTGCGTTACGATAAACCGAAGAGGAGGTTATCCCGATGGGAGTGTTTGCTGGCATACTGGGTGGCATCGGCGGGCTGTGCGCCGTGCTGGGGATTGTCACTGCGCTGGAGGTCCTGCCCTCGATTGGGGAGCAGTTCACCGTGACTTTCTGGTTCATGCTCTCGGCGGTCCTGTTCCTGGCCACCATCGCCATGACCGTGGGGCGCGGCGGCGGCCCCGTTGACTAGCCTGATATTTTAAGATAGCCGGAGAACCAGTTGTCCACCAGCGGTCAGGGCAGCCAGCGGCTGTCCGTAAAAGTGACGCCCGATGCGGGGCGGAGCGAGATAACCGGTTTCAGCGATGGCGTCCTCCGGGTGAGAATCGCCGCCCCTCCGGTGGAGGGCAAGGCCAACCGGGAGCTCATCGACCTCCTCAGCCGGGCGCTGGGGGTCGGCAAGTCCTCCCTTACGATTATAAAAGGCTATACCAGCCGCCAGAAGGTCGTGGCCGTGACCGGCCTCACCCGTGAGGAGATTATTAAACGATTATTGACGTAGCATGTAAGAACGGGGGAGAAAATATAAGAGGGGGCTTTCGCCCCCTCTTTTTTATTTAGGCCTTCTTCCTCCGGCGCCACCAGGCGAAGTAGAGGATGACGCCGATGATTATCCAGACCGGGCTGAAGATGGCCAGCCAGATGATGATATTCGCCAGCACGCGGCCAAAGCCGACCAGCCCGTTCCAGGCACCGCTGGCAATATTGCCGGCACTCCAGCCGGGCAGGACATTAATATAGTCGCTCCGGGTAGATGTATCCTTATTGCCGCGGTCGTCGGTAACCTTGAGGATAACGGTAAAAATACCATCAGATTTGTAGGCGTGTTCCGCTATCTCCTGTGTGCTGGTATCACCGTCACCGAAGTCCCACTCGAAGCTGTAAGGGCCGAAGCCGCCGGAGATGTTGGGGTAAAACTGGATTCTCACCCCTTCCTTAACGTTGCGGGAATCGGCGCTGAACTCCACGGTGAGCTTGGACTGCTCCAGGCGCACCTGGATAAAGGACATGGACGAGCTCTGCTCGAGGTACTGCATGCGCCCCCTGGTCTGCTCGATTTCGCCGCGGGTCTTCACCAGCTCGCGCTGGACTTCCAGGATATCGGAGACCTTGCCCGCCTGCTCCATCAGCTTGAGGAGCTGGGCCTCGGCGGCCTCCAGGTTCTTTAACCGGGAAGAAAGGTCGATATACTCCTCGGTCACGTCCTGGCCGGAGGTGCTCTCCTGCCTTACTTCCACCGCCAGGCCGTGCAGGCCGTGGATGGCGTCGTCAAAATGGGCGGCATCGACGCGGATGGCGATGTTACCCATCATCCTGTCGCGTTCCTGCCAGACGTTAGAGGACACCACGAAGCCATTATATGATTCGGCCAGCCGGGTAATCTGCTCGATGGCGCCGGCCACGTCCGTCACCACCAGCGAAAGGTCCCCGGTGCGGATAACCATGCGGTCACTCTCCCCGGGCTGGCCGGCCTGGGCCACTTCTCCATACGTGAGGGTCGGCGCAGTGGTACCAGAGGGGGCAGGCGGAATGGTAATCAGCGGGGGCGGGGTCTGTACCACAACGGTGTCACGGCTTCCAAATGGCCCGGATGACTGTGCGGGCGGCATGGGCGCGGGCATGGGTGCGGGCGCGGGGGCAGGTGCGGGGGCGGGCACCGGGCCGGACTTTTGCGCCGAGGCGCAGGCCGCCGTGCCCACCAGCAGTAAAGCCACCAGGATTCCAACGATTAACTTTTTCATAATAACCTCCCTTTCAGCCTGGCTCCGCTATATTATAACGCTAAAAGGGGGAAAAGGTTCGGTGGGGAGGGATAAAAATTATCTAAATTTTTAGAAAAATATTATCAATTACGGCGTTCGTAGACGCGTATCCGTCTCATCCGCAGGATGAGAAAGACCTCCTGGCCCACGGTCAGGTCCATCTCCTCGAAGAGATAAGAAGGAATCTCGGACATGAGGTTGGTCTCCCCGACGTCTATCCAGATTCTCACCGTATTGTTCACCGGCTCGATGGCGGTGATGACCCCCTGGAACCCGTTGACGCTCAGCCCGGGGGGGCGGGTCCGGGAAACGTAGATATGGCGGGGCAGGATGGCCACCTTGCTGATTTTGTTATATCCTTCATGGGGAACGGTCAGCTTCAGCCCCGAGCAGGCCACCTCCATAATCCCCTGCCCCAGGTTCCGGCAGTAATCGCAGTCGAGGATATTGGGCGCCCCGATGAAATCGGCCACCCTTTCTCCTTCCGGATGGAAGAGCATCTCCTCCGGCCCGGCCACCTGCTCCACGCGGCCGTTCTGGACGACGGCCACGCGGTCGGCCATCTCCAGCGCCTCCATGAGGTCGTGGGTAATGTGGACCGTGGTCAGCCCCAGCTCGCGGTGGATGCGCCGCAGCTCGAGCCTCAAATACCGCCCGGTGCGGAGGTCCAGGGCACCCAGCGGCTCATCGAGGAGCAGAATACGGGGAGAAGGCGCCAGCGCCCGGGCCAGGGCCACCCGCTGTTTCTCACCGCCGCTGAGGGAACGCGGGTCACGGTGCAGCAGGTGGGAGATGCCCAGCAGTCCGGCCATTTCGTTGACCTTACCCCGGACTTCCTGCGGCCGCGCCCCGCCTGCCGGAGCCCGAAGGCGATGTTGTCCACCACGCTGAGAAAGGGGAAAAGGACGTAGTCCTGGGGCACGTAGCCCACGTTTCTCTCCTCCGAGGCGCGGTGCGTCACGTCCCGGTGGTCCATCCATATCTCGCCGTGCCGGATACGGTGCAGCCCGGCGACGCACTCGATGAGCACCGTCTTGCCCGCCCCGGTGGGCCCCAGGACGACGAAGTACTCACCGTCCGCCACGGACAGGTTAATGTCTGCCAGGTGAAAGTCGCCCAGGTGCAGGGAGAGGTCCTTGATTTCAATCATATCTGGTACCTTCGGCCGATGATTCGGCGGATGGACAGCAGGGCCGCCACGGCGATAATGATGAGCACGAAAATCACGGCAATTGCCTTCTCGACGTCGGCCGAGGCCAGGCTGAGGAATATCGCCGCCGGCAGCGTTTCCGTCTTGAGGATGGTCGCCCCGGCCAGGGTAATCGTCGCCCCGAACTCGCCCACGGCGCGGGCCCAGGTGAGAATCGTCGAGGCAATCAGCCCGTCCCTCGCCATCGGCAGGGTGACCCGGAAGAACGCCTCCGGCTGGCTGCACCCCAGCGTGCGGGCCACCTGCTCGTAGCGGGGGTCAATGCCGTCGAAGGTGGACTTGAGCAGCCTGATGGCCAGGGCGCTGATGACCGTCACCTGGGCCAGCACGATGCCGGGCACGGCGAAAACGAACCGGATAACGTTGTCATCGATGGCCCCACCCAGGGGGGTGTTGAAGAAGACCAGCAGCGCCGCGCCGAGCGCCACCGGCGAGATGACGATGGGCAGGTCCAGCAGGCTATCGACGATGTCCTTGCCCGGGAAGCTGGCGCGGGAGATGGCGTAGGCCACCGGCACGGCAATAAGTATGGAGATAACCGCCGCTATCGTGGCCGTGACCAAGCTGAGCCGTATGGCGAAGAGTATTTCCTCGGAGAGCAGCGCCGCCAGGAAGGTAGGCCAGTTCGTATGGGCCAGCAGCGACACGATGATGCCGATGAAGAACAGCGCCAGCAGCGCCAGGGCGCTGAGGGTGGTTACCCGGAACACCCTCTCGCCGCCGGCTCCCTTTAAAATCCTGAACATCTCAAATATACCTTCAACGGACAGTTATTTTACCAGCGGCCGGTAGTCCGCCGGAAGTTTGTACTCGCCGCCGATTTCAGCGTCGGGAGCGTATCGCCTGGCCTCGGCCTCTGCAGTATAGTAACCGTTCTTCCGGAAAATCGCACGGCCTTCCGGCGACACGAGGAAGTCCAGGAAACGCTGGGCCATTTCCCGGTGTTCCGTATAAGTGATAATGGCACCGGACATATAAGACAGGCGCGGGACCTGATAAGGCTGCAGATAAACGACATCCAGTTTATCCGGGCGCTGTAAAACTACATTATCCCAGGCAATGGCCGCATCAACGGACTGTAATATTACCAGGCTGGATACTTCTTCATTGTTACCGCTATAGGTGACGATATTGTTACCAATCTCGGCAAGGAGGTTATTATAGTCCAGTATCTCATAAGCATATCGGCCTGCCGGCACGTTCTGGGGGTCACAGATAGCAATCCTCAGCCCGGGTCCGGCCAGGTCCGGCAGGCCGGTGATATTACGGGGGTTCCCTTCCTGAACAAGTATGGCCGGGACGAGGTAATTCGTCTTTACCTCGGTATCGCTGAAAATAACGCCTTTCCCGGCCGCTTTTTCAATATAGTCGGGTGATGCCGGCAAATAAAGGTCGCCCCTTTTAGTTAGTTCAATCTGTGAAAGCAATGTCCCGGAACTGCCGATGTTTAAATAAACCCCGATGCCGGTTTCCGCTTCAAAGGCCCGGGCGGCCACTTCCAGGGCGGCTTTGCTGGACGAACCCGCGAAAACATATAGCGACGGCTTTTCCGGTGCCGCACAGCCGTACGCGCTCACCAGCAAGACCAGGCCGGCCAATACCGGCATCAACTTTTTCCTCAATTCTTTGCTCTTTAAAAGCGGGTACGCCTAATGTACCGATAAAGCGCTATATTAATCACAATATAACGCTGGCGAAAAAATTATTAGGGTGCGCTCACTCCAGGATATCCCGCACCCTGGCGCGCTTTTCCTTGTAATCCCGGATGATGCGGCGTCCCTCCTCGGTCAGCCGGGCGTAGCCGCCCTGCGCCCCGCCGGTGGACTTCTCCACCAGCGGCCGGGGTGACAGGCGGTTCATCGCCTCGACCCAGAGCCAGGCGTTTCGATAGGCCAGCTTCATCGACTTGGCTGCGGCGGAAATCGACCCCAGCTGGTCGATTCTCTCCAGCAGCGTGGCCCGGCCCCACCCCATCAGCAGCTTGCCGTCCTTCTCCAGCCAGACCTTGCTCCTTATCACGATGCCGGACTCCGGTTGCTGCCCGGACCGGGAAACGTGCTTCACCCCGAAATCCGGTATCTTGGCCTCGGAGGCCTTCCGTTCTGTCATATACCAAACTCCAGACCGTTTATATTACCAACAATATAACGCTCTGTCAAACCCACGGTAGCCGGAATCCGGCATTTTATGACATTTTTATGATACTTCCCGGATACTTTGTGACCTTTTTGTAGCTTCATACCGGGTTAAACAAAACCGCCCCCGGCGGATTATTGTGACTTTTTTGTGACATTTTCACCACCTTTTGTGACCCGTTTGTAAGCTTACATAGCTATGATATGCATAATATAACCACTTCGTGGAAAACACCCGAAACAGGCGATACATCATAAATGCAAACGCCGGAGGAGTCAGCCTTGCCCGTAAAAAATAACCGTGAAAACGTCCGGCTCACCTCGCGGGACATTGCCGGGTACTGCCGGGTCAGCAAGAGCACGGTGCTGGAATGGATTAAGAGCGGCCGCCTCAAGGCTTTCCGACTTCCCAGCGGGCATTACCGCATCGACCGGAAGGATTTCCGGGAGTTCCTGGAGAGATGGAACATGCCTATCCGAGGATGGCCCTTCGGAACCGAAAAGACCCCGGAAGGAGGTGCAACCAAAAAAGACGAAATATAAATTTTTAATCCCGTACCAGAGCTATCGCTCCTTCACAAAAAGCTACTAACGCCAGTGTTGCCGGCTGGCAAAAAAGGAGGAGAACTCTTATGAAGACAAGAACTTTATACCAGGTTAACGGTCAGGGCAAGCCGCCCACGAAAACATCATTTTGTAAAATGGAAGCTATCGCCATGGGGGTCCGCGCCCGCTTTGAAGAGCGCCTGGGCTACACCCGGAAAGTCACCGACGAGACGGTCAACATCGCCCGGGCCCTGGGTGTGCCTGATAGCG
>JBDRFW010000093.1:0-8812 GCA_043818415.1 Chloroflexota bacterium
CCGCAACCTCCGGGCGCTGGTGCCGACGCTGGCCCGGTTTTTAAACGACTACCTGGCGGAGAACCCGCTGCCGGCGGAGGTACTGGTGCCGGTGCCGCTGCATCCCAGGAGGTTAAGGGAGCGCGGCTACAATCAGTCGGCCCTGCTGGCCCGGGAATTGGGTAAGCTCACCGGCCTGCCCGTCGTGGGGAGAGGCCTCGTCCGCCACCGCTACGTGTCCCCTCAGGTAAGGTCGGCCGATGTCAACGAGCGCCGCCGCAACGTCGCCGGCGCCTTCGCCGGTACTTCCCCCGAAGGGCTGGAAGGCCGGCAGGTGCTGCTCATTGACGACGTGTCCACCTCCGGAACCACCCTCAATGCCTGCGCCGGAGCGCTGAAATCGGCCGGGGTGGCCTCGGTGTGGGGGCTGACCCTGGCCCTGGAGCTGTAAAAAGTCATCATCAGGAGCGTGAAGCGATGGAGCTACAGATAGCCGGAACCAACATCGAGCTGACGCCGACGGTGCGGCGCTACGTGGAACGGAAGCTGGGTAAGCTGGACAAGCACCTGCCCGGCATTATCGAGACCCGGGCGGAAATCTCCGAGGAACAGACAAGGTCTCCCCAGCAGCGCTACCTGGTGCGGGTCACCGTCAACAGCGGGGTCGGGGGGACGGCCGTTCACGGCGAGGAGCGGGGGGAAGACCTTTTCAAGGCCGTGGACCGGGTGGCCGCCATCATGGTACGGCAGCTCGACGACCGCAAGGGAAAGCTCTACGAGAAGCGCCGGGGCACCTCGCTGGCGCGCGGCGAGTTCAACAGTGAGGTGGAACCGCCCGAGCCGGTCAGGAGGGTGGTCAAGACCAAGCGCTTCGCCATCAAGCCGATGTCCCTGGAAGAGGCCACCGAGCAGATGGAGGTGCTGGGGCACAGCTTCTTCCTGTTCTTTGACGCCGACGCCGGACAGGTCAAGCTGCTCTACCGCCGCAACGACGGCAACTACGGCCTCATCGAGCCGGAGTTCAGCTAGCCCTATTGACGTGGTACCGGCCGAGGTATAGAATTAATCCGGGGGAGGGTGAAAGCTCTGCATGGCCGTGAAACATAAAAGTCTCTACCTGTTCCTGGCCCTGGCCTGCTTCGTGGGGATTATCGTCATTTTCATTTTTGACGGGTACATAGGCGTGTACGATACCCTCGTCATGGACAACGGGCAGTACCCGCAGAAGGTCGAGGCCGACCAGTGGTCGCCGGAGAAGTACGGCTACCTGGCGAACACCGGCGTGGAGCGCGGCGGACGGGTGGACTTCACCTACACGGTGGAGAACCACCGCTTCTCCGAGTACAGCGAGGCAGTGAGCGTGACGCTCTGGCATAACCAGGACAAGCTCGCCGACCTCCTGACGGCAACGGTGGCCGCCGGCCCGTTCGATAAGGACGAGGTAAAATGGTCGCTGGAGGCGGAAAGTCTCGTCCCCACCGAATACCCGTCGGACATAAACTATAACGTTAACGTGGTGATTACCCGGGGGAACATCGAGCGCAAGGTGCTGCTCAACATCTACCCGTCGCCTTTCGTTCCCAAGCTGGTGCCGGTACCGGCAAGATAGTGTAATAAGGAAAATATATGAAGCTGGAATACGTACTTTACGGGTTCGGGATTCTCTTCTGCATCGCCGGGGTCGGCTACCTGGCCGCCGAGTACGTCCGCTACCTCTCGGAACTCGGCAAGATAGGCTCGCTGCTGCTCACGGTGGGGCTTTTCACCTTCATGGGCAAATACTTCGAAGGACTGGGGTGGTAGACGATGGCGACAGCGGTGGCAGTACTGGCGACCCTGGGTTTCATCGGCTGGCTTATCTTCCGGGCGGTTAAAGACAAGTCGATCAAGGCGCACTTCGTCACCTACGGCGTGGCCGTTATCACCGGCATCTTCACCTATGCCTATTTCCTCTCGATGGACCTGCCGCAGCTTATCAAGATTGTCGTCAGCATCATCCTCGGCATCATCCTGATTATCGTCGGTGCCCTCTACCAGCGTCGCCTGGCGGGAAGGTAACCCCCACCGGGGGGCCGAAGCATGACCCGGGGACACTTTTACACCGTCTTCAGGACCGCCGCCGGCTGGATAGGGTTGCTCGGCTCGAACGCCGGCCTGCGGCGCCTTGTCCTGCCGCAAAGCTCGGAGTCTGAAGTCCGCCGGGCGCTCGGTGATGATGCTATTTTTTCACCTGATTTTTTCACGGATATAGTGGCGCGCCTGACCGCCTACTTCGATGGGGAGAGAGCAGATTTTAAGGATAACCTTGACTTTTCCCCGGCCACGGGCTTCCAGCGGGCAGTCTGGCAGGCGGCGCGGCGCATCCCCTACGGCGGGACCCGCAGCTACGGCTGGCTGTCCATTCAAATCGGCAAACCGGGGGCGGCGCGGGCGGTGGGGCAGGCGCTGGGCAGGAACCCGTTGCCGGTCATCGTGCCATGTCACCGTGTCCTGGCCGGGAGCGGGGGCCTCGGGGGCTACAGCGGGGGGCTGGAGGTCAAACGGTTTCTCCTGCGCCTGGAAGCGGGAAACGACCCCGCGTAAGGCGAATTAATACTTGTCCCTGTCGGCGGTACGTCTGGCGTTATATAACCGCCGCTTCGCCTCGGAGGTGCCCCTCAGCTTCATGTTGAGGAAGTCCGTCTCGTACTCCTCGATGAGCCCGTCGCCGGCAAAGCTGTAGTACCTGTTGTCCCCGATGATGACGTGGTCGAGCACCTTGAGCTGCATGATGCGACCGGCATAGACGAGCTCCCGTGTCAGGTCACGGTCGCTGGGGGAGGGGTCGGGGTTGCCTGAGGGGTGGTTGTGGACAAATATCAAAGCAGCGGCATTCTTCTCGATAGCGCCGCCGACGACCTCGCGGGGGAAAACGGAACTGCCGGTGACCGTCCCCTGGGAGAGGTCGACGGTATCGATTATCTGGTTCTGGCTGTTGAGGTAGATTACCTTGAAGACTTCCTTCTTGAGGCCGCGCATGGCATGGTAGAGGTAGTCGAAGACCTCCTGCGACGACCGGTAGAAGGGCTTGTCCAGGATTCTGGCCCTGAGGAACTCGCGGGCGACCTCCTGCACCAGCTTGATGCCGAAGGCGCTGTGCGCGCCGATGCCGTCTATCTGCTGGAGCTCCTCGGCGGGGGCTTCCAGGACGCCGCGCAGCGTCTGGAACTTTCTGATGGCCTCCTTGGCGGTCGCCTTGCAGTCCCGGCGCGGCGTGCCCAGGCTCAGCAGTATCTCGACGATTTCGTAGTCGTGAAAGCCCGCCAGCCCGGACTTCAGGAACTTCTCCCGGAGTCGTTTGCGGTGTCCGAGGTGGGAATCTTCCGAAGGCATCTTCACGCTCTCGCTAGACTTTGGAGAAATTATACACCTTTTTGCTGTCCGGCAACAGCCGGAACCGTACCGTCCCGGTTATCCGGGCTGCAATCTCCGCTTCTGTCATGTGGTGGTCGGTGACCGAAAGGACTCCTTCCGGTTTCAGAACGCGGTGCAGCTCGGACAGGACGTCGCTGAGTTTTTTAAGGTGATGGAGGACATCGTAGAGCAGCACGGCGTCCATCGTCGCGTCGGTCAGGCCGGTGGCACAATCGGAAACGATGGTCTCCACGTTGGCGAGTTTCTTCTTCATGGCCAGCTTTCTTACCGACTCGATGGCCGGGGGGTTGAGGTCCAGGGCGTAAATCTCCCCTGATTTGCCAATCAGCCTGGCTGTGGCCGGGATATAGCCGCCGGGGCCGCACCCGAAGTCCAGGACCCGGTCCCCCGGTTTCAGGCCGACCTCCTTGAGGAGATTCCCGCGGGGCCTGATAAGGTCGCGGAACTTGAACATCAGGGACATCATTTTAAAGCTGAGGCCGGACTGCGGTTTATCCATGGCAACCTCCTCTCCGGGGTGCTATACTCTGGACTCCACCCTGAAGCCGCCCTCGCCCACCAGCTCCACGAGGCGCTGGTGCAGCCCCGGGCAGTAGCCGGTGGACATGGGGAGCTTGAGGGGTATGGCCTCCCCGCCGTTGACGATGTTCAGCTGCACCTCGTCGCGGCCGGGGTAGATTCTCAGGGCGGACGTTATCCGGTTGAGGCGGGCGATATCCCCACTCTCATCGGCCGTCTGGGCGATATTTATTACCAGGCGGCGTTTTTCAACCGGTGGCGCGGGTGTCTCCACGGACTTCGGCTCCGCGGCGGCGGGCAGGGGTTTGGCGACCACTTCGCGTTCCTCGGGCGGCTGGTAAAATTTAACTTCGTCGCAGACAATGCTTACCTCGTCGTCCCTGGCCCGTACCTTGCCCAGCACCAGGAGGTCGTTGCCTTCCTGCCAGAACTCTTCTGTCTTGTCATAAACGCTGGGCCAGGCAATGACTTCGACCTGTCCGCTGACGTCCTCGAGAATGCTGATGGCAAAGGACTCGCCTTTTTTAGTTAGCAAATACCGGGCCGAAATAACCCGGCCAGCGGTAACGATAACCTTTTTGTCCAGGTCGGCATCAATGTTACCGCAGAAGACGGCGTTGGGAGTTTCTCCGCTGAACACCGGGCTGAACGGCTTCTCGGAGAAGCTTACCCCCAGCAGCTCCTTCTCCCAGACTGCCTTCTCCCGGTCGGAGGTTTCCGCCGGTGCCAGGTCAAGCGCCGGCAGGGGCACGGGCGCCGTTTTCCCGAAGAGGTCGAACATGGTGGTCTGCCCCGTCTCGCGGAGTCGCTGTTCCCGCTGCGCCAGGGACAGGATACGCCCGACGCTGTTGAGCAGGGTGCCACGCTTTTCCAGGTCGTCCAGCGCCCCGGCTTTAATCAGGCTTTCCATGACCCGCCGGTTGACGGACTGGAGGTCGCTCCGGCGGCACAGGTCTTCGACGGACTTGAACTCCCCACCTTTGAGGCGTTCCCCGATGATGGGCTCGATGGCGCCGGTGCCCACGTTCTTTATCGACGACAGCCCGAAGCGGATGGCCGGCTGTCCGTTATTGCCGGCCTCGATGGAGAACTCCAGCCGGCTGCGGTTGATGTCCGGCGGCAGCAGGGTGATATTCAGGCGGCGGCACTCGGCGGCGGCGTTGGCCACCTTCTCCGTCTCCCCGGCATGGATGGTGAGGAAGGCGGTGATGTATTCCGCCGGGTAGTTGGCCTTGAGGTAGGCCGTCTGGTAGGCGATGAGGGCGTAGCTGACGCTGTGGGCCTTGTTGAAGGCATAACCGGCAAAGGGCTCGATGAGGGCGAAGACCTCCTCGGCGAGCTCGCTGGAATACTCCATCTTTTTGGCGCCGCTGATGAAGTTACGCTTCTCCTTCTTCATCACCTCGGGAATCTTCTTGCCCATGGCCTTGCGGAAGATATCCGCCTGCCCCAGGCTGTAGCCGGCGAACTCCCTGACGATAAACAGCACCTGGTCCTGGTAAACGATGACGCCGTAGGTCTCCCGGAGGATGTTCTCCAGCGCCGGGTGGGGGTACTGGATGGGCTTGCGCCCGTGCTTGGCATCGACGAAGCGGGGGATGTGCTCCATGGGGCCGGGCCGGTAAAGGGCCACCATGGCGGAGATATCGCTGAAGGTGGTCGGCTTGAGCTCCTTGATGTAGCGGCGCATGCCGGCGCCTTCCAGCTGGAACACCCCGGCCGTCTCCCCCGAGGAGAGCAGGTCGAAGGTCTTCTTATCGTCCATGGGCAGGCGGTAGAGGTCGATATCGACGCCGTGGTTCTGGCGGATGATGTCCCGTGCCTTGCCCAGGATGGTCAGGTTGGCCAGCCCCAGGAAGTCCATCTTCAGCAGGCCTATCTGGGCGATGTCCCCCATGGAGAACTGGGTCATCACCGCATCCTGGTGGTCCGTCCGGGCGCCCCGCTGGAGGGGCACGTACCGGGTGAGGGGCTCCCGGGAGATGACGACCCCGGCGGCGTGGGTGCTGGCGTGGCGGGCGATGCCCTCCACCTTCTTCGCCGAGCTGACCAGGTTGCCCACGATATCGTCTTCCTGGCAAATATTGCGGAGTTCCTGGTTCTCGTCCATGGCCCGTGCCAGGGTCATCCCCGGGGCGGTGGGCACCAGCCGGGCCACGCGGTCGACGTCCCCGTAGGGCATGCCTAAAGCTCTCCCCACATCCCGGATGGCGGCCCGGGCCCCCAGCGTGCCGAAGGTGATAATCTGGGCCACGTGGTCCTGCCCGTATTTCTGTGATACGTAGTTGATAACCTCGTCGCGCCGGTCGTCCTGGAAGTCCATGTCGATATCCGGCATCTCCTTGCGCTCGATGTTAAGGAAGCGCTCGAAGACCAGGCCGTGCTCGATGGGGTCCACGGCGGTGATGCCGAGGCAGTGCAGGACGATGCTGGCCGCGGCGCTGCCCCGGACGCCGAAGAGGATGTTCCGCTCTTTTACGAACGAGATAATGTCCCAGACGACCAGGAAGTAGTTGGCGAACTGGGTCTTCTGGATAACGTCGAGCTCGTACTCCAGGCGCTGCTCTATCTCCGGGGTAGGCTCGGGATAGTATTCCCGCAGGCTCCGGCGGCAGAGGTCGGCCAGGAACTGGTCGGCGGTCCGGCCTTCCGGCAGCTCAATCTCCGGCAGGTGGAGCCGCCCGAACTCCAGGTCGAGGTTGCACATCTCGGCGATGCGCCCGGCGTTCTCCAGCGCCCCCGGGAAGTCCCGGAAAAGCTCCGCCATCTCCTGCGGGGGGCGGAGGTAGAAGGTGTCCCCGGCCATGCGGAGGCGTTTCTCGTCATGGACGGAGGAGTTGGTGCCGATGCACAGGAGAAGGTCGTGGGTGGGGGCGTCCTCGCGATTGACGTAGTGCGTGTCGTTGGTGGCCACCAGGGGGATACCCGTCTCGTTGCTCAACTGGAGGAGGTGCTTGTTGACGGTGTCCAGCTCCGGTATGGGGTGCTTCATTATTTCCAGGTAGAAATCGCCGAAGGTCTGCTGGTACCAGAGGGCGGCCTCTTTGGCGGCATCGTAGCGTCCGCTGAGGATGAGCTGCGAGACCTCCCCGGCGAGGCAGGCGCTGAGCGCGATGAGCCCCTGGTGGTGCTGGTCTAGTAGCTTCTTATCGATGCGGGGCTTATAGTAAAATCCTTCCAGGTGGGCTTTGGTAACAAGCTGGATGAGGTTCTGGTAGCCGGTATGGTCGCGGGCCAGGAGTATCAGGTGGTAGTTGTTCTTGTCCCCGGTCTCCCGGCTCAGCCGGCCGTTCGGGGCGATGTATATCTCGCAGCCGATGATGGGCTTGATGCCGGCTTCCCGGGCTTCCCGGTAGAACTCGATTACCCCGTACATGACGCCGTGGTCGGTGATGGCCATGCTCTCCATTCCCAGGTCTCTGGCCTTGGCCACCAGCTGGGGAATGCGGCACATTCCGTCGAGGAGACTGTATTCGGTATGAACGTGGAGGTGGGTAAACATTATTCCACCGGGGCAAACCGGTACTGACAATTATAACACAGCCCAGACCCCGGAAAAACTTACGGCAGGCACGGTTTGCGGTAAAATGGCCGGTGAAAGTATAATTAACCGAGCCCCTGG
Organism: Chloroflexota bacterium; assembly: GCA_043818415.1. Classification (GTDB taxonomy): domain Bacteria; phylum Chloroflexota; class Dehalococcoidia; order Dehalococcoidales; family RBG-16-60-22; genus RBG-16-60-22. Next base: position 7,535 of record JBDRFW010000093.1, read on the forward strand.
TCCGTTGACGCCGTGTCAGTCCTGCCGACCAACGGCTCGCTGATAATGTCAGATGTCATGACCCGGAAACGGGGCAGAGTTTTCTACGGGTGGTTCGCCCTCGCCGGCGGGATGCTTATCATCTTTACCGTCGGGGGGGCCTTCGTCAATTCCTTCGGCGTTTTCCTGCCGGTCGTTAGCGCCGATTTAGGGTGGAGCCGGGCCTCGCTGGCGACGGCCCTGTCGCTGGGCATCGTCGCTTTCGGTCTGCCCAGCCCCCTGTGGGGGATACTCGTCTCCCGGCTCGGCCCCAGGTTCGCCATTATCCTGGGTAATTTTGTGGCGGCCCTGGCGATTGCCGCTCTGTCCCAGGTCCAGCAGGTCTGGCAGGTCTATTTGCTTTACATAATAATAGGCCTGGGAGCCGGCTTCGGGGGGTACATTGCCAGTACCACCATCGCCAATAACTGGTTTATCCGCCGACGTTCCCTGGTTATGGGAATATTTATCGCCTGCGGCGGGTTGGGCGGGCTCGTTTTCCCGCCGCTTTCCACGGCGCTGATAGCCGCGATAGGCTGGAGGTTGTCCTGGCTGGTGCTGAGCGGCATTATAATTGCGGTGGGCGTACTGCTCGGCGGGGTGGTCCTCGCCAGGAACCGCCCGGAGGACATGGGGCAGGTGCCGGATGGCGTCACCGGGGGGCAGTCCGTGGCGGCGGACGCGGCGGCCTACCTGGAAGCGACCGGGGAGAAAAGGACCGGCGGGAGGATGTCTCAGGTCTTGAAGGAGCGCGCCGCCTGGCTCATCGCGGCCTTTACCGCGGCCAATGCCTTCGCCCAGGGCACGATGAGCACGCACCAGGTGGCCTATCTCCAGGACATCGGCTTCAACCCCATGACGGCCGCCACCACCGTGTCCTTAGTGGCGGCCATGATGGTTATCGGCAGCATCACCTTTGGAGGCCTGGCGCTGCGCTATAACGTAAGGTACCTGGCGGTTATCGGTTTCGCCAGCGAGCTGGTAGCCATCACGGTCCTGCTGACGACCCGTGAGCTGGGCCTGATTTACATCTACGCGGTGTTCATGGGAATCGGCAACGGCGCGCTGACGGCGGCCCTGCCGACCTTCGTCGGGGTCTATTTCGGGCGGGAACGCTATGCCCAGGCCCTGGGGGTAATCTTTCCCTTCCAGGTTGTGTCCCAGGCGGCCGCGGCCTTTATCGCCGGGGCCATCTACGATGCTACCTCCAGCTACCATTGGGCCTTCATCGTGGTGGCCGCCTGTTCCGCTCTGGGCATG
>JBDRFW010000094.1:0-2280 GCA_043818415.1 Chloroflexota bacterium
CCCTGCTCCGAGGTAATCACGACGCCATCGCCGTTTTTAAGGCGCAGGCCCTTGGCGTCGGCGCCGCTGATTTCCAGAAAGGCTTCCGACTGGAACCGGCCCAGCCGCGAGGCCCGCCGACTCCGCGAGCCGGTGCCGAACTGGAAGAGAACGGTGCCGGCCAGCAGGGTCAGGGGGTAGCCGTCTTTAGCCACGTCCGGTGGCGTCAGCTGTTCCACCGGCGTAAAACGCCCGAAGCCGCTGGGGAACAGCCCCTTATGGAGGCGGCGGGTGCCGAAGAGCCCTTTCTCGATGTCGGTGAGCTCCAGCTCAGCGGCCCCGGCGTTTTTAAAGGCGGTGTGCTGGTAGAAGGGCACTATCCCTTCGATTTCGTCGGTTATCTGCTGATAGGACGTATAGGGCATCGGCGCGCCCAGTGCTTCGGCCAGGCGCTGGATAATAGCGCCGTCGGGAAGGCTTTCGCCGACCGGCGGGATGGCCCGGCGCAGGCGCTGCACCCGGCCCTCGAAACTGGTAAAGGTCCCCTCCTTCTCGGCAAAGCTGGCGGAGGGCAGGACCACCGCGGCGAGTCTGGTCGTTTCCGTGAGGAACATGTCCGCCACCACCAGGCAGTCGAGGCCCGCCAGCGCTTCTTTGACCCGGGCCGGCTGGGGGAAGCTTACCGCCGGGTTTTCCCCCATGATGAACATCCCCCGCACCCGGCTGCCCGGTGCCAGCATCTCCAGAGCGTTCAGCCCGGCGCCTTCCGGCAGCCGGCAGCCCCACCGCTCCTCGAACTTCTGCCTGGCCTGGGCGTCGTCGACGAGCTGGTAGCCGGGGAGGAAATTGGGCAGGGTGCCCATGTCACAGGCACCGTGGGCGTTGCACTCCCGCTGCAGGGCGAAGATACCGCCGTTGCGGCCGATATTGCCGGTGAGCATGGCGAGGTTGGCCAGGGCGATGACGGCGTTGGTGCCGTCCGCATGCTGGGTAATCCCGTTACCGTAAACGATAGAGGCTTCCTCGGCATCGGCGAAGAGGCGGGCTGCCGCCCTGATGTCCTGGCTGGGGACGCCGGTCACCTTCTCGACGTAGTCGGGCGTGTATTTTTGCAGGCTCCTGGCCCACGGCGCGTAGTTGTCCGTGCGGCGGGTAACGAACTCGACGTCGAGCTTCTTTTCATCGATAATTATCTTGGCCAGGCCGTTGAGCAGGGCGATATCCGTGCCCACCCGGGGACGGAGCCAGAGGCTGGCAAAGCCGGTCAGCCGGGTCCGGCAGGGGTCGATAACGCAGAGCTGGGCGCCCTTGAACCTGACCGCCTGCTTGACGGTATAGTCCACCAGCGGGGCGGAGACCTCCGGGTTGGCCCCGATGACCATGATAACCCGCGAGCGCTCCAGCACCTCCAGGGAGCCGGTGGTGCCGGCGTAGCCGATGGTGGCCCCCAGGCCGATGCGACTGGCCGCGCTGTAGAGTCGGCTGCCGTTATCGACGCTGTTGGTGCCCAGGACGCACCGCGCCAGTCGCTGCAGCAGGTAGTTCTCCTCGTTGGTGCACCGCGGTGAGCCGAAGACGGCCAGGCTATCCGGGCCGCTCTTCTCCATTACTTTCTGCAATCCGGCGGCCGCCTGATGCAGGGCATCCTCCCAGGTGGTTTCCCGGAGCTCGCCGTCAACCCTGACCAGGGGCTGGCGTAGGCGGTCCGGGCTGTGAATGAAGTCATAGCCGTAGCTCCCGCGGACGCAGAGCGTCCCGCGGTTGACCGGGCTTTGCGCGCTGGGCCTCACCCGCACCACCAGGCCGTCCCGGATGCCCAGGTTGAGGTTACAGCCGCAGCCGCAGTAAGGACAAACCGTATCGACGGTGCTGGTAGCGGTGCCGGTATAGGCCTTCTCCTTCTCCATGATGGCGCCGGTGGGGCAGATGGCCACGCAGGTCCCGCAGAAGGTGCACTCGGACTTCTCCAGCGGCACGTCGTTGAGCGTGGTCGGTCTGACCGCCGAGCCCCGGTGGATATAGTCGATGGCCCCCACCACCACCATCTCCTGGTCCGCGCGGATGCACTTGCCGCACATGATGCACTTGGAAAGGTCGCGCTGGATAAAGGGGTTTACCTCCTCGATGGTGCCCGGCTGGGGAATCCTCTGGAACTCCACGAGCCCGATGCCCATGTCCGAGGCCAGTTGGCGCAGCTGACAGCGGTTCCCCTTATCGCAGACGAAACAGGAATCGGGGTGGCTGGCCAGCATCAGCTTGAGGATGGCCTGGCGGTGCGCCACCACCCGCGGCGAGTGGGTG
>JBDRFW010000095.1:0-18152 GCA_043818415.1 Chloroflexota bacterium
GCTGACCCTTCCCTGTTCCTTCAGTATCCCCCAATATTCTGGTGTGTTCTTCTTCGTTCGCCCAGAGACCGAGCTCGACCGAACTGTTGCTAATCGCCTCTTCACGGGTATAGCCGGTATTGCGGACAAAAGTATCGTTAACGTCAATGAACCGGTTATCTCTTAGCCTGACGACGGCGATGGCTTCGGGGCTGGCGCGGAAGGCCTTGGAGAACTTCTCCTCGGACTCCCGCAGGGCTTCTTCGGTCTGGAGGTGGCCGGTGAGATCGGCGGTGGTGGATATCAGGCAAGTCTGGCCATCGATGTTGATAAGCTCGGCGGAGAAGAGCATCCGGTGCACCTCGCCCCCCTTCATCCGGAACTGGTACTCTTCATTGCTGACGCGGCCCTTTTCCTTCAGCGTTTTTTCCATGCGGTCACGGTCCTCCTGGTTGACCCACATGTTGAACTCCGAGGAGCGGTGGCCGATAGCCTCCTCGCGGGTGTAGCCGGTCACCCGGGTAAAGCTATCGTTGACCTCGATGAAGACGCCGTCTTTGAGGGTGTTGACGGCGATGGAGTTCGGGCTGGCGCGGAAGGCCTTGGAGAGCTTCTCCTCCGATTCTTTCAATGCCTCCTCCGCCCGCTTGCGCTCGGTGATATCCACGGAGTTTATCAGCAGGTACTGCAGCCGACCGTTGTGCTTCACCGACGACCAGTTGATGTCAATCCAGTAGCGGTCCCCGTTCTTCTTCCGGGCAATCACCTCCCGACGGCCGTGTCCCCGCGCCATCGCTTCCTTGAAGCCGGCGCTCAGTTTCTCCAGCTCTTCTTCCGGCCACCACGGGTAGGGGGCTTTCATGCCGGTAATTTCGTCCAGGGTCCAGCCGTTCACCGCCACGAAGGCCGGGTTGGCGTACCTGATGGAAGTATCCGGGTTAATCACCAGGACCGGGTTGGGGGCTTTTTCCAGCAGGCTGGAATTGAACTTCTGGCTCTCCTGGAGCGCTTCTTCCATCCGCTTGCGCTCGGTGATGTCCGTGGCCACCGCCAGCATGCAGATATCGCGGCCGATGTAGATTTTTTCGGCGGAGCAGAGCCAGGTGCGCACCTCCCCGGACTTTACCCGGAAGCTGAACTCCTCGTTGCTCACCTTCCCTTTTTCGTCGAGGAGCCGGGTCATCTTCTCCTTATCCGCGGGGTCGAGCCACAGGTTGAACTCGTCGTCGGTGTGGCCGATGAGCTCTTCGCGGCTGTACCCGGTGATACGGGTGAAGCTCTCGTTGACCTCGACGTAGTTACCGTTCTCCAGGCTGACGATGACCATCATGTCCGGGCTGGAGCGGAATGCCTTGTAGAACTTCTCCTCGGACTGCTGCAGGGCGTCCTCGGCGCGGCGGCGGTCTACCTCCGATGACGCCAGCACGGCCAACTGCTGCCGCGTTTCCTGGAGCTCCTTGATAAGCTGTTTCCGGGTCTTTTGCGAGTCTCTCATTCTCTTATCACGAAAATCCGGGTGGGGAAAAGGTAGGGTGGCCTTCCGCGGTAAATCAGTTATACGCCATATTTCTACCACTTGATATGGCATCTGTCAAGAGGGGGAGGATACGGCGGCGTCAGGGACGGGTGGTCTCTTCCACGGGCACCGGCACGGTGGCGACGATTTCCCGCACCATCTTCTCCGCCGAATGCCCCCGCAGTCGGGCCTCCGCCCTGGGAATGAGGCGGTGGGCTATCACCGGGACCGCCAGGTACTTGACGTCGTCGGGGAGAACGTAGTCCCGGCCCCTGATGGCGGCCAGGGCCTGCGAGGCCAGGTGGAGGCCGAGGGAGGCGCGGGGGCTGGCCCCCAGCTTGATGCCGTCATGGCCCCGCGTGGCGCGGCTGATGGCCACGGCATAGCTGCGGATGGAGTCGTCCACGTAGACCTGCCGGCAGAGTTTCTGGAGCTCCAGGAGCTCGCCGGCCGTGATGACGCTGGCCAGGCCGTCCAGCGGGTTTTCCTGCTGGAAGCGAACCAGGATGGCGTCCTCCTCGTTTTCCGTGGGGTAGCCGAGGTTCACCCTCAGGAGAAAGCGGTCGAGCTGGGCCTCCGGCAGGGGGAAGGTCCCCTCGAGCTCCACCGGGTTCTGCGTGGCGATGATCAGGAAGGGACGGGGCAGGGCCATCGTCTCCAGGTCCACGGTGACCTGCTGCTCCTGCATGCACTCCAGCAGGCTCGACTGCGTCCGGGGGGTGGCCCGGTTTATCTCATCGACGAGGACGACGTTGGCCATGATGGGCCCCGGCCGGAACTCGAACTCCTGCGTCTTCTGGTTGAAGTAGTGGATGCCGCAAACGTCCGATGGCAGCAGGTCCGGCGTCGCCTGAATCCGCTTGAAGGTGCCGCCCACGGACCTGGCCACCGCCTTGGCCAGCATCGTTTTTCCGATGCCGGGCACATCCTCAATCAGGGCGTGGCCCTCGCAGAGCAGGGCCACCATTACCAGCTCGATGGTCTCCCGCTTTCCCACGATGACCCGGCTGACATTATCGATGAGCTTAGCGGCGGCTTCTTTGACCGCCTGGCTGGCCTCTTTGCCTATATCCATAATCTCGGCTTGCCTCCCGTAATTCGGTTCAACCTCTCTTTCCGTTCGTCGGCCCCCGGATGGCTCTGCCTGATATTGTACCAGCTTTGTCGCAATTGTTGTAACTCCTCGCCGGAAAGGGGCCGGGCGCCGTAGCGCGTGCGGACGTACTGCCGGGTTAGCAGGTCGACCTCCCCCCGCCCCGTTTCCAGATGTGGGATTAGCTCATACTGGTATTCGTACGGGGTCTGGGAGGAGCGGCGGGGGAAACCGGCCGCGGCGGCCCAGTGCAGGAACTGGCGGTAAATCTGGCGGACGGTGGCTACCTCCGGTGGGAGGGGTGTACCGGCTGCCCGGCGCCGGAAAAACCGCCCCAGCCCGAGCACCCCGTTTACGAGGCGTTTCAGGAATGCCAGGAGGTCGGCCCGGAACGCCCCCGGCATGGGCTCGAACTCGGCCCCGGACATGGCCGCCATGCGGCGGTGCAGCCAGCGGTACAGCCCCGCCGAGATGCGCCACATGGCCAGGAGCAGCAGACCGGCCATCATGATGGTCCACCCCAGGCGCAGGGCGTTGCGCAGCGTCTCGGACATGAAGCCCCCGGACTCGACCTCGCCACCGGAGGGCATGGCGGGCACGGGTGGGGGGCATTTGGGAACGGTCGATATCCGGCATCAGCCTGACCATCCACTCGGCCACCCACAGCAGGCCAGCCATGACTATTTCGTACACCCACTTGATACCGGCCACGACCAGCCGGAGGAGGTCGGGCGTCACCAGCAGGCTGATGATGAACCCGACGATGATGACTGCGATGACACTGGCCACCAGCAGGCCGGTCCAGCGCCCCCGCTGGAGTCCCGCCAGCCAGGTGGTGTTCTCCAGGGCGTGGGCGGTGGATATCCCCAGCAGCGATATCAGGAAGAAGGCCAGGGTCAGGAGCAGGGTATGGTCGAGAGTAACCTTCAGCATGGCGGCGGAGAAAAAGGCGGCCAGGAGCATGAACAGCCCGAACTGGAACTCGGTGACCAGGGTGGTAAAGCCGGCCCTCGTGTTGGTCAGCCGTCTCCCCATCCACCAGATAACGCCGCTGCTGGCCAGAACCAGCAGCTCCGGCCGGAAGGTGAAAAGGATATCCAGGAAGGCCCGCGGTATCGCCAGGAGCCAGGTGGTGTCCGCCCAGGCCAGGCCGCCGTAAAGCTGGAGCTTCAGGACGAGCAGCATCCCCGCCGCCCATCCCAGCCAGTTAATGACGCGGACGAAGAAGTTCGGCCAGCCCAGGCGGCGCAGCAGGGCGTGCAGCCCCAGGGCCGCCGGGTAGAGGACCAGGATACCGGCCACGGAGAGGCCGTCCCCCGCCGCCTTCCGGTTCAGCAGGGACATAAGGGCGTAGAGCCAGCAGCCTTCGATGCCGATAATGGCCGCGTATAAAACAGCTTTGCGCCAGTCCGGCCTCATGGGGTCCCCCCGGTATCAACGGCGGCGAAGTCTTCCGGCCGCCGGATATAATGCCAGGCGGGGTCGGGTGCCCCGGCGCTGTCCGCCGCCCCCCCGACGTAGAGGACGGTGAGCCTTTTCCCGCTCTCTTTCAACCCGTTAAAAAGGTCGGCCAGCTGCGGCGACTGCCCGGAAACAACACACAGCAGGGTGGTGCCCCAGGGCAGGCCGGTCATCCCGGACTGGAGGAAGTCCACGAAAGGGCTGCTGGCTTCGGGGGTCACCTTGGCCAGCGCTTCCAGCACCGCCACCAGCTGCTCGGTGCTGCTCCCCGGCATCATTTCCACCGGCCGGGCGGTATCGGCCAGCTTTGAATTGACGTACAGTCCCACCGAGCTGTGCCGCTCGATAAGGTGGCTGGCCACCGAGGCGGCGGTGCTGATGCCCAGCTCGAAGACGTCCTCGTCCCGCGGCCCGCCGCGGCGGAAGCTGTCGACGGCCACGAAGAGGGCGACCGTCAGGGTGGTGGTCGGCTCGAAGACCTTCACCTGCAAACGCTGGTGCCGGGCGCTGGCCTTCCAGTGGATGTGGCGGAGGCTGTCCTGGGGGGTATAGTCGCGCACCCCGATAACGCGTACCGGGTCCTCGAAGATGCGTTTCTCCGCCGTGGTCTCACCGATGGGATAGAGGGGGGGAATGCCCAGCCGCGCGATGGGGAAAATTTTAGGATAAACGATGACGTGGTCGGTGGCGGCCCTGGTCAGGTAGCGCGGGTAAAACCCGAAGATGTCCCCGGAGGTCAGGGTGAGCGGCCCCAGGGTATAGTAGCCGCGCCGTTTGCCGTAGAGGCGGTGCTTCCACCCCACGCTGGTGTACCAGAGCAGCGACGCCGTCCTGCTCAGCCGGCCGTACCCCGGCCGGTAACCCGGGGCCAGCGGTGTGTCCGGGTTGAGCCCGGTGGACATCTCGTCATCCAGCTCTATCCAGGGCAGCGGCAGCAGCTTGCGGTTGGCCAGGCGGAGCTGCAGCTCGATGGACTCACCGGGGAAAATGCGGTGCTCGCTCAGGGTTCGCTCGGCGGTGACGCTTGCCAGGGAGTACCGACTCCACAGCCAGGCCAGGCCGGCGGCGGCCAGCACCAGGGCCAGCACGATGACGATGACCACCTGCCCGTTCCAGGCAGCCAGCACCAGCGCGGCCAGTATGGCCAGTAGCGCCAGCCGGTCGAAGAGAAGGCCGGCGGGCTCGGCGGCGGGACGGTCTTCTGCCGGTACGCTCATGGGGTTAAAGCAACGCTCGACTTTCTTTAATTCCGGAAATTCCAGATAAGTATAGCATAATGTGATTTCCAGGTGCTTCCGGTCAGGCTCTCATTGGTTATTCATCTTTACCTCACCTCTGACCCCTCTCCAGCCCGTATTATCACCATTGGCCTGAGTTTTACAGGCTGGAGAGGGGAGTGCAGAATAGAGGGGGCTTCGCCCCCTCTTAAAATATCTCCCCCTTTCCAACCAAAATATTTATCAGTTGATCTGATGATGCAGGTTGGAGAGGGGAATCAAGGGGGTGAGGCTAAGGGTGGCTTTTTCATTGTAGAGCCGATACAATAAATATAAAAGGACTTCGCACTTTATCCCGAATGTTTTAAAATGAGGGCTTATTGATAGACTGGCAAAAGGGACTCTGCGGCGTATGTCCCGCCGGCTGCTGGGTGGAGGTGGCCCTGGAGGACGGCCGGCTGGATGACATACGGCCGGATAAAGACAGCACCCTCGGGACGATATGCCGGCTGGGTCAGCACGCCCCGGAGATTGTCTACAGCGAGCACCGCCTGCTCTACCCTATGAAGCGCCAGGGCCCGAAGGGCACTTACGAGTTCGAGCGTATCACCTGGGACGAGGCCTACGATATCATCGCGGAAAATCTGGACCGTATCAAGAAAGAATCGGGGCCGGAGGCGGTGGCCATCTACACCGGGCGTGGCGCCCAGGAGCTTTCCCTCTGCGATATGTTCCAGCCCAAAGGCCCGGATGTCTCCTCGGCTTCCAACGTGCTTTTCCCCTTCGGCTCGCCGAACACCAGCGGCGTCGGCGCCCTCTGCTATGTGTCCCTCCACGTCATCGCTCCCCGCGTTACCTTCGGCCGTACCGGCGTCAGCCTGTTCAGCGATATCGAGAACGCCGGGATGGTGGTGGTCTGGGGCACCAACCCCGCCACCGATTCGCCGCCGGTGGACATGGTCCGCCTTGAGGAGGCGGCGGCGCGGGGGGCCGATATGGTGGTCATCGACCCCCGCCGCACCGGGACGGTTTCGCGCACCGGCGCCCAGTGGGTTCCCATCCGCCCGGGGACGGACGGCGCCCTGGCCCTGGGCCTCATCGAGGTGCTCATCGAGGAAGACCTCTACGACGAGGACTTTGCGGAGAACTGGTGCCACGGCTTCGAAGAGCTGAAGACCTATGCCCAGCACTTCCGCCCCGAAGCGGTGGAAACGATTACGGGCGTGCCGGCGGCGACCGTCCGGGACCTCGCCCGGCGCATCGCCAATGCCAGCGGGGCCTGCCCCCTGCTCTACACCGGCCTGGAGTTCGCCAACAGCGGGGTGCAGTCGGCCCGGGCCGTCTATACCCTGTTCGCCCTGGCCGGCCAGCTGGACGTGCCCGGCGGCATCGTCCTCAACATGCCCGGCAGCACCTTCCCCATCAACCGCGCCAGCAACCAGCCCAACCCCGACCTGGGCATCGCCGTGGGGCGGGAGCAGTTCCCCGTTTACAGCGCCTTCCGCGGCGAATCGCACGCCACCGGCCTGGTCAACGCCGTGCTACGGGGAGAGCCCTATCCCGTCCGGGCCTTAATCGTCCACGGTGCCTCCCTGCTCACCTCCTGGCCGCAGACGTCAATATGGCGCGAGATGCTGAACAAGCTGGCCTTCCTGGTCTGCATCGACCGCCAGCTTACCGCCGATGCCGCTTATGCCGACGTCGTGCTGCCGGCTACGACGATGTTCGAGAACCTCTCCTACATGGTCTACGGCCCGATTTTCCGACTGCGCGAGCGGGTTATCCCGCCGTCAGGGGAGGCCCGCAACGATTACCTCATCATGGCCGGACTGGCCGAGCGCCTGGGCTACGGCCATCTCTACCCCCAGACGGAGGAGGACATGGTCCGGCAGGCTCTGGAGGGCTCCGGCTACACGCTGGAGGACGTCCGGGCGGCGGGGGGCTGGGTCCGGCTCCCCATGCCTATGATAGAGTATAAGAAGTGGCAGAAGGGCGGCCTGCGCCCGGACGGCCAGCCCGGCTTCGATACCCCCAGCGGGAAGTTCGAAGTATGGTCGACGACGCTGGAAGAGTACGGCTACGAGCCCCTGCCGAAGTACATCGAGCCCGAAGAAGGGCCGCTGGCCAGCCCCGCCCTCGCCGAGAAGTTCCCCCTCGTTTTCAACTCCGGGGCGCGGCCCCAGCACGATTTCCGCTCGCAGCACCACGGCGTACCCGGCCTGGCCAAAGACTACCCCGAGCCGACCGTGGATATAAACACCGGTGACGCCGCGGCCAGGGGCATCGCCAATGGCGACCTCGTTAAAGTCACGACGCCGCGGGGCAGCGTGCCGTTCAGGGCCCGCGTCACCGACGACATCATGGTGGGGACTATCGAGTGCGCCATGGGGGGCGGGACGCCGGTGGGGCCGGAGGCCTGGCAGCAGTGGAACGTCAACGAATTAACCGACCTCGCTAACCTCGACGGGATATCCGGCTTCCCGGTCTTCAAGGCGCTGCTGGGCGACGTCGCCAAAGTGGAATCCGGCCGCGAAAAAACCCGCCATACCGTTGAAAACTCAGCGGTTGAGGTAACGGCGGCGGCAAAGCCGGCAAAACAAATCAGGCGTATCTACCTGGATAACAACGCCACCACCCCGGTAGCCGGGGCGGTGCGGGAGGCCATGCTGCCTTACCTGGGCACCGAGCACGGCGGCAACCCTTCCAGCATTCACGGCACCGGCCGGGATGCCCGGGAGGCCGTCGAGAGGGCAAGGCGGCAGGTGGCTGCCCTTCTCAACACCTCGCCGCGGCGCATCGTCTTTACCGGCGGTGGCTCGGAGGCCGATAACCTGGCTCTGAAAGGGGTGGCCTTCGCCCGGCGCGACCGCGGGAGCCATATCATTACCACCACCGTGGAGCACCCCGCCGTGTTGAAGACCGCCCGGTTCCTGGAGAAGTCCGGCTTCCGCGTCACCTACCTTGAAGTGGACGGCGACGGCGCCGTGACGCCGCAGCAGCTTAAAGAAGCCATTAACGATGACACCGTCCTGGCCTCCATCATGCTGGCTAACAACGAGACCGGCACGATTTTACCGGTTAAGGAGCTCTGCGCCGCAGCCCACGATAGGGACGTCCTCTTCCATACCGATGCCGTCCAGGCCATCGGTAAGATAAAGGTGGACGTTCAAGAGCTGGATGTAGACCTGCTCAGCATCGCCGGGCACAAGTTCGGCGCTCCCAAGGGGGTCGGGGCGCTTTACATAAAGAAAGTCATCGAGCTGGAGCCGCTCATCCACGGCGGCGGTCAGGAGGGCGGCTTCCGGGCGGGGACGGAGAACGTCCCGGCCATCGTCGGCCTGGGGAAAGCGGCCGAGCTGGCGGCGGGCACCTGGCAGGATGCCGCGCGGGTCCAGTCGCTGCGGGACAGGCTGGAGGAGGGTATTAAGAAGCTGGTACCCGGCGCCCGGCTTAACGGACATCCCGCCCACCGTCTCCCCAATACGCTGAACCTGACGCTGCCCGGACTCCGCGGCGAATCGATTGTCATCGCCATGGACCATCAGGGCATCGCCCTCTCCTCGGGGTCGGCGTGCCAGTCCGGCTCCCCGGAGCCCACCCACGTCCTTACCGCCATGGGGAGAACCGCGGAGGAGGCCCACTGCTCGGTGCGCTTCTCGCTGGCCCACGACACCACCGCAGAGGACGTCGATGCCGCCGTGGCGGCGCTGGGGCGGGTGCTGGCGGCCAGGAACACGGTGCGGCTTATCCCGTGCAAGTAAGGTACTGCACGCTGAACCACCACCGCTCGTCCGTCCAGACCTTGTCCACGCTGAACCCGGCGGCAGCCGCTAATTTCCCGAAGCCCTCGAGGTCATATTTATAAGAGCTTTCCGTCCAGATGCTCTCCCCCCGGGCGAAGGGGATGCTGACGCTGTCCAGGCGGACGACCTGCTCTTTCCGGCTGACCAGGTGCATCTCGATGCGGCCTTCCCGGGCGTTATAGACGGCGCGGTGCTCGAACTGCCCGGTATCGAAGTCGGCTTCGAGCTCGCGGTTGATACGCTCCAGCAGGTTCAGGTTGAAGGCGGCGGTCACACCGTCGCGGTCGTTGTAGGCGGCGTGGAGGACGTTTTCATCCTTCTTGAGGTCCACCCCGATGAGCAGCGCACCGCCGGGGCGGCAGACGCCGGCGATGTGCCGGAGGAACTCCCGGGCCGGGGCCGGCTCGAAGTTCCCGATGGTCGAGCCGGGGTAATAGACGGCGATGCGGTCGCTCCGCCGCCGCGGGGCTGGCAGCGCGAAGTCGCCGGTGTAGTCGGCGCAGACGGGGAGTATCTCCAGGGCGGGGTAGTCCCGACCCAGCTCGTCGACTACCTTCAGCAGTTGCTCCCGGGAGATATCGATTGGCACGTAGGCCGCCAGGTCGGGCAGGCGGTCGAGCAGGAAGCGGGTCTTGGTGCAGGAGCCGCAGCCGTACTCGATGAGAGTCACGCCGGGGCCCAGCCGCGCCACCATCTCATCGACGTGCCGCTGCATAATCGCCGCCTCGGTGCGGGGTATGTAGTACTCACCGAGGCTGCAAATCTCCTCGTAGAGCTGCGAGCCGCGGTGGTCGTAGAAATACTTGGAGGGGAGCTTTTTCGGCGATTTCCGCAGGCCGCTGACGACGTCTCTCAGGAAGAGCTCCCGCTCCGGCGAGAAGTCGCGCAGCCGCGCCCGATTGTTTACCTGCTGGCTCATACCCTGACCTCTCTCGACGTCCGCATGAAAAACATTATACCCCATCGGTCAAATTCAAGACAGCGACTTTTATCGCTATCGGGGTCGCTAATGTGTCTATTTCCCACGACGTTGAAATAGGCGCCGCCGTTAAGATAGCATGTTAGTAGCGAAGCTTAACGGGGGAGGTCTGACCATGAAGAGCTACGATGTTATCGTTATCGGTTCCGGGTGCGGGGCCATTATCTCGGACGAGGCCACCTCTCACGGCCTCAAGACGGCCCTGGTGGACAAGGGGCCGCTCATCGGGGGGACCTGCCTCAACTGGGGCTGCATTCCGTCCAAGCAGCTTATCTTTCCCGCCGATAGAATCGTGGAGATACAGGAAGCCGCCAGGCTCGGCATTAAAGCCGAGGTGAAGGATATCGATTTCCGCGGCATCATGAAGCGGATGCGGGAGTCGCGCCGGGAAAGCCAGGTCCACCTCCGGGAGGGCGTCAAGCAGGCCAAAAAGCTCGATTTCTACGAGGGGGTGGCCAGCTTCGTGGACGACTTCACTCTGGAGGTCGACGGGGCCAAAATAAAGGGTAAAAAAATCTTCATCGCCTCAGGCTCGCGGCCCTTCATCCCGCCGCTGAAAGGGCTGGAGAATGTTAAGTTCCTCAATAACGAATCGGTGCTGGAGCTGGAGGAAAAGCCGGAGAGCCTGATAATCATCGGCGGTGGCTATATCGCCGTGGAGTTCGGGCATTTCTTCGCCGCCATGGGCACTAAAGTTACCATGCTGGAGATGGCCGACCGCCTCGTCCTCTCCGAGGAGCCGGAAGTGGCCGAGCTCTTGAAGAAGAAGCTGAGCGAGCGCATGGGAGTACATACCGGGGTCGAGGCGGGGGAAGTCAGGGCCGGTAAAGAGGGCGTCGAGGTGGTGACGAAGGATAGGAAGTCCGGGAAAGCAAGGACGTTCCGCGCCCAGGGCCTGATGATAGCGGTGGGGCGGCGCTCCAATGCCGATTTGCTCAAGGTGGAGAAGACCGGGGTGGCGCTGGACGAACGCGGTTTCATCAAAGTTAACGAGTTCATGGAGACGAGCCGGAAGGGCATTTACGCCGTGGGCGATGCCAACGGTCGGCAGATGTTTACCCACATGGCCAACCGCGAGGCGGCCGTGGCGGCGCACAATGTCTTCCACGATGACACCATCCCGGTGGACTACGCCGCGGTGCCCCACGCCGTCTATTCCTACCCCCAGATTGCGTCCGTGGGTCTCGGGGAGGCGGAGGCCCGCCAAGACCACGATATCGTCGTCGGGCGGACGATGTACGCGGCTACCGCCAAGGGCCAGGCGATGCTGGAGGCGGAGGGCTTCGCCAAGGCCATCGTGGAGAAGGAGACGGAGAAGCTGCTCGGCTTTCACATCATCGGGCCGGGCGCCCCGGTGCTCATCCAGGAGGTGGTCAACGCCATGGCCTCGGGGGGCGGCACCGATACGATAAACCAGGGCATCCACATCCACCCCGCCCTCTCCGAGCTGGTACCCTGGACGTTGAACAGCGTGGGGGAGGAGTAAAAAATAGGGGGGAGCCAAATGATTCCCCCTTGGTAGCAGCTATCAACACCATCCCCTTAGTGCGGCAGCATGAGCAGGTCGGCGGCGTTGCGCCAGAATATCTTCTCTTTCTCCTCGTCGGAGATGGCCATTCGCTCGATGGACTCCACCGTCTCCCCGGTCAGCCCGAACTTGGGCCCCAGCGGCGAGTCCGTCCCGAAGAGCAGGTGCTCCGCCCCGAAGAAGTCGTAGCCACACATCAGGGCGGAGGTGTTACCGTAAACGGCGGTGTCATTGTAAAACTTGGCAAAATGCTCCTCCGGGCGCGGGATGTTGGGGTGCAGCTGCGGCACCAGCGACATCACCCACTTTATCCGCTTCTGGAAGAAGGGCACCATGGCCCCGCAGTGGTGCGTGATGAACTTGATGTTGGGGTGGTCGTTGAAGACGCCGGAAAGCACCAGGCGCAGCATGGCGGAGGTCGTCTCGAAGGGCCAGCTGAAAAGGCCGACGTCGTTGTCCAGCTTGTCGTAGGTCGCCGGGTGAATCCATATCGGCAGGTCGTGCCCGGCCATCTTCTCCCACAGCGGCTTGAACCTGGGGTTGTCCAGCGGCTCGCCGTTGATGCGACTGTACAGCTGGATGCCCTTGAGTCCCAGCTTGGTGATGGCGTACTCCGCCTCTTCCAGCGCCGCGTCGATATCGTTCATGGGCAGGCAGGCCACCCCGGCGATGAACCGGTCCGGGTAGTGGTTCACCAGCTCGGCGACCTCCTCGTTGGCGATTCTCGCCAGTTGCACGGCCTCGTCCGGCTTGGCGAAGGTCTCCAGGGGGATATTGGCGACGGTCAATACCTGGATGACGTCCGGGTAGCGGTTCATCAGCCGCAGCCTCACTTCGAGGTCGGTGACGGCGATGCTGCGCGCCTCGACGCGCTCCAGGATGGCCGGGTTCTTCTTGGCGTAGAGCTCCAGGTACTTCTTCGGCAGGATATGGGAGAAGATATCGATTTTCATTTTGCCTCCTTCTGTTTCTTACGAACTGGAATAATGTACTCCGTTTGGGAATGAGGAAGGGCCGGCGGCCCTTTGAGGGCATTATAGTCCATCGGGAACGGTGACATCAAATCAAATTAAGACTCCCACGTACTTACGTACCACGCCCAATCACTTGAAAGTTAGCCGGTCCGGTGCCATAATGCACGGAGACAAGACCGTGACCGCCGGAGATTAAAAGCGTTGCAGAATGTCGCTCAGATAATCGCTTTCGTCGGTATCCTGGTGTTCCTGGCGCACCTCTTTACCGGTATCTTCAGTCGCACCCGCATCCCCGATGTCATCCTGCTGATTCTCATCGGCATCGTGGTCGGGCCCGTGCTCGGCCTCACGTCGCCGTCGCTCTTCGGGGCGGTGGGGCCCGTCTTCACCACCATCACCCTCATCATCATCCTCTTCGAGAGCGGTCTGGCCCTCCGGCTCTCCATGCTGCGGTCGGCGCTGGGTGGGGCGCTGATCCTGGCGCCGGTCGGCTTCTTCCTCACCATGTTTGTCGTCGCCGGGGTGGCCGTCTGGCTCACCGACCTCGAGCTGCTGCCGGCCTTCATCCAGGGGGCCATCGTCGGCTCCACCTCGGAGACGGTGGTCATTCCCCTGGTCCGGCAGATGCGGATAAAGGAGGAGACCCGCACCCTGCTCTCGGTGGAGTCCTCGGTGAACGATGTCCTCAGCATCGTGATTACCGTGGCCCTCGTCCAGGCTTACGTGGCCGGCCGGTTCGAAATCGCCTCCGTCTCCGGCGACCTCATCGCGGCCTTTCTCGTCGCCCTGGTATTCGGCGTCATCGGCGCCCTGATATGGTCCGTCCTGCTCAACCGGATACATGCTATCAAGAACGCCATGTTCACCACGCCGGCCTTCGTCTTCGTTATCTATGGCCTGGTGGAAACGCTGGGCTTCAGCGGCGCCATCGCCGCGCTGGCCTTCGGGGTGACCATCGGCAACATCGAGACCATCCGCATCCCCATCTTCAAAGCCAGCTCCGCCAAAGAGCCGGTCGGCCTCAGCGATACGGAGAAGGTCTTCTTCAGCGAGGTGGCCTTCCTGCTCAAGACGTTCTTTTTCATCTACCTCGGCCTCTCCCTGGAACTCATCAGCAACTGGCTTATCATCGTGGGGCTGATACTGACCGCGGTGGCCTTCGCCCTGCGCCTGCCGGCGGTGAAGATATCGGTCAACAAGTCCTGGCCCTCCAAGGATGTCTCGGTGATGGCCATCATGGTGCCCAAGGGCCTGGCCGCGGTGGTGCTGGCCAGCATCCCCGTGCAGCAGGGGGTGGTCGGCGGGGAGATAATCAAGAACATCACCTACGGCGTCGTCCTCTTCAGCATCGTGCTGTGCTCCTTCCTGGTGCTGCTGCTGGAGAAGACATCGCTGCCGGAGCTTTACCGCTGGGTCCTCTCGCCGAACGTGCCGCAGTGGTGGCTGAGGCTGGCCGCCCGCCCCCGCGAGATAGCCGGCAAGACGGAAGACATCACCCCTACCGGGGACAAGCTCTTCGGGGGGAATGGTGAAGCCAGGAAAAAACCGCCGCCGGATGAAACGTCGTAGTTACTGGATGGCGCGGGCCGCCGTGCTTTCCCTGGCCCTGACGATGACCGCCCTGGCCGTGATGGAGATGGGCTGCTTGCTGCCGCCGGTCTCCTCGAAGTAGCGCGTCAGCGTCTCCAGCGACTTTTTCTGCGGCTGGCTGACCGTCATGTAGCTCACGGCCAGGCCATCCGCCTGGCGGGAGACGAGGGCGCAGGCCGGCCGGCGGCTCTTCCCCTCCGTCCCACTCAGACCTTTCTCCAGGCTGCGGAACAGACGGCTTGGAACCTTTACGATGGCGATGTCGCCGTCGGCGTCCAGGACCAGTATCCGGCCGGCATTGGGCGGGGTCTGCTCGTCACGGGGGAGGCCCTTGAGGACGATGAGCGGATAGCTGTACTCCGCCTTGTAAATCGGCATGGAAATCTCGATGTCGTGCTCCGGGTAGTAGGGCAGGCGGTCGAGCACCCGCGGCGTCACCACCGGCTGGGTCTTGCGGCGGGGCTTCGAAGGCGCCGCCACCACGGCCTCGCGGTTGGCCTCTACCAGCCTGATTATCGGCCGGACGTGTTTCTTCAGGATATCGGGCAGGCGGCCGTTCTTGAGGGCGTGCTCCAGGATGTGCTCCAGCGCCCAGACTTCATCCGGGCCGATTTCCACGGTGGTGGGGATGAAACGTCCCGGCGCACTCTCCAGGCCGACCGTGGCGAAGGACCTGTGGCTGCTCGCCATCCTCGCCGCGTTGTCCCGGGCGAGCTCGTACACGGAGCGGCTGACGACGGACGCGTACACCTTGCCGGCGGCATCGCAGTAGAGCATCCTTACCTTGCCCCGGGGCATCTTCTCACGGGCGTAACGTACCGCCTGGAGAAAGACGACATCGTTAGGACCGCGATTGAACACTGCTGTTTCCCATTATCCTCAAATACGTATTTTTATGGTAAGGTGACGCCCCGGTTTTGTCAATAGCCGGATGGTCATAGGCGCTCTCACTCGTCAGTGTCCGGGCGGCTCTTGACGCGGGCCGTCACCCGGCTGAAGAAGGGCAGGCGCAGGATAAGCAGGACGACGATCAGGGCGGCGAAGACCATCGGCAGGCTGACATCAATCTTGACCTGCCAGAAAAAGTGGGTGACGGCGAGCAGGGCCGCCGGGTAGACCAGGAAGTGCCAGTACCGCCAGCGGCGTCCCAGGCGGCGCTGCCAGCCGCGGGTGGAGGTCACGGCCACCGGCAGCAGGCAGATGAGGGCGGCCAGGCCGGCGATGGCGTAGCGCTTATCGAGGGCGTCCGCCCGGAGATAGGCCAGGTTGAACTGGTAGTCCACGCCGATAAAGTTCAGGAAGTGCAGGGCGGCGTACCCGAAGCCGTAGAGGCCGGCCAGCCGGCGCATCAGGCGCAGCCACCGGTATCCCAGCAGCCGGTAAAGGGGCGTGCCCGCCAGGGAGACCACCAGCATGATGATGGCGATGCGCCCGGTGCGGATCTGGATATCCTGGATGGGGTTGACGGACAGGTGCCCGAGGGCGATGTCCCAGGCCAGCCACGCCAGCGGCAGTAAGGCCAGGAAATTAAGGATAACCGGCGGCCCGTATTTTTCCAGCCGACTCATTAAAAGAACCGCGTCAGGTCCATGCTTTCATAGAGATAGGCGACCTCCTCGGCGTAGCCGTTGAAGGGCAGGGTGGGCTGACGGGAAAGGTCGCCGATGCGCCGCTCGGTGGACTGCGACCACCTCGGGTGGTCCACGTCCGGGTTGACGTTGGCGTAGAAACCGTACTCGCGGGGGGCCGCCAGCGCCCAGGTTGTCGGTGGCATCTCCTCGGTAAGCTCGATTTTCACAATCGACTTTATGCCTTTGAAGCCGTATTTCCAGGGGGCGACGAGGCGGAGAGGGGCGCCGTTCTGGGGCAGGATGGGCTTGCCGTAAATGCCGGTGGCCATTAGCGTCAGGTCGTGCATGGCCTCGTCCAGGCGCAGGCCCTCCTGGAAAGGCCAGTCCAGCACGCCACTGTCCTGGCCCGGCATCTGTTCGGGGTCGAGCAGGGTCACGAAGCGCACGTACTGGGCGTTTGATTGCGGTTCTACCGCTTTCAGGAGTTTGCTCAGCTGAAAGCCGTCCCAGGGGATGACCATGGACCAGCCCTCCACGCAGCGGTGGCGGTAAATCCTCTCCTCCGGGGGGAACTTTTTCAGCAGGTCCTCGATGGCAAACGTCTGCGGCTTGTTGACCAGGCCGCCCACCTCGACGCTCCAGGGCGATGTCTTGAAGTTCTTCGCCGCCTCGGCGACGCCTTCCTTGGACAGGGAGAACTCGTAGAAGTTATTGTAGCTGATGATAGCGTCATAACTGGTGGGTTCCAGCGGCGGCGGCTCCGGCACCGGGCCGCCGGGGGACGCGGCGGGGGGCGGGGCAGTTTCCTCCGTGCCGCACCCGTTGAGCAGGACCGTTCCCGCCAGCATCGTTCCCAGCCCGGCCAGGAACGTCCGGCGGGAGAAAAACAGTTTTTCCGGGGTAATCTCCGATGGGTTTATTTTAATCACGGCGCCAGCCACCTCCTCTCGCCGTCGTTGAATTGCTTATATCTTAATTCTAATTCGCCCTGAAGGATATGACAAATATCACTTTCATCGCAGCTTTGGGAGAAATTGTGTCAAACTCAGAAAAAAATACTCCGTAATGGCAATAAGATTAGAACTAATCCTTGCCGACTGAACGTAATACCGCGAAAAAGCGTCGGAGACCTTCCGATAACCCCTTGGTACTAAAAAATTTACCTGGATTTTACGTTGCGGTAAAACCCGGATAATAATCCCCGTCTATAATCCTTATTAAGACCGGAGTTGATGGACTAAATGGCCTGAGGGGCCCCGGCCAGGTGAACATCGATTCCCGTCAACAATAAGGAGGTATAGACAATGAAAAAGAAATGGCAAATCATGGTGGCGCTGGTCCTGTCGCTGGTCACCATGATAACCGCAGCAGCACCAGCACTGGCTCAGGATGAAGAGCCAGCCGCGGCAGAAAGTCGATTCCAGGGTGCCCTGGCCATCATCGCTCCGTGGTCAGCCCCGGTGAGCGGGGAGTTTACCGTGAGGGCCTTCCTCCGGGAAAATCAGGAGCCTTTCCCCGGCGCCGGAGTCTGGGCCATCAGCGGAGACGACGGCGAGACCTTGAAGGAAGAGCTGGGCCGGCTCCGGCAGGACTCCAGTCAGCCTGACGCAGAGAAGGACTACGAAAGCATCCTAAATGCTCACGGGACTTTCCTGGGGCGGACGGGGGTAGACGGCAGACTGACCTGCACCTTCGAGCAGGCTGGCAGGTATATCCTGGTGGCCGCCAGGAACGGCTACTTACCCGGTTTCACCCGTATCGGCATCCGGGAAACCATCAAAGCCCTGGGCATCCGGTCGCCGAGACGCGCCCCCCTCGGGGAACCAGTGACTCTGGCCGTATTCGAGCGCGTCACCCAGGAAACAGTCGCCGGTGCCGGCATCTGGGCGGTCACCCGGGACAATATAGAAGCGTTGCAGCAGGAAGCCCGGACGCTCCGGGAAGACACCAGCCTTTCGGCCGAAGAGAAGGATTATGAAGCCACGGTCAACATGTACGGCTTTTTCCTCGGCCGGACCGATGAGCTGGGCCAGTTGGATTACACGTTCGATGAAGCCGGCGGCTATCTGCTCGTGGCGGTGAAGAGGGGCTATTTCCCCGGTTTTGCCCCGCTGGCGGTTATTGCCAGACCGGAGGCACTGGGGATCAAGGCGACTCCTCCGCGGACCCATGTCGGCAAGGAGGTCACCCTGGATGTCTTTAACCGGCAGAGCCGGGACCCGGTGGGAGATGCCGGAGTCTGGGCTATCAGCCGATTGGCCGGGAAGACGGCCCCGATGATACTGAACGAGGAAGTCAGGTACGAGGACCCCCTGACGTTGGCCTTCCATATCACCAGCGCGATGTTCTGAATGATGAAGAGGAGGCCGAAAGAGGCCAGCAGGGAATTACCCTCGAAGACATCCAGGGAGTCCGAGACGTTCCTCAGGCGCTGAAAAAGG
>JBDRFW010000096.1:0-2527 GCA_043818415.1 Chloroflexota bacterium
CTGGAGCAGCGGTATCAGCGCCCATTTCCGCCCCCGGTATTTATCAATGACCGCCCGGACCTGCGCCAAACCCGGTTCCGGTCTGGCTCGCGGTTTACTCTTCATTATCACCTCTCTCCAGCCTGACGCGGCAAGACTTAAACGACGGCCCCCCAGACAGCGGGTCTAAATTTATGTCGAAAAGACCGCCGACCGGTGTTTTAGGAAATGAGATGGGTATAAAGAGCATGCCCCGGGGCAGGGTATCCACCAGAGTAGCGGCGGCGCTCACCTCGCCCTTTCCGGAGACCACCCGTACCGTATCTCCACTTTTAATAGCGAGCTTTTTAGCGTCCGCATGGCCTATCTCCACTCTGGAATCGGGAACGTATTTCTTCAGCCTTGAAGCCCTGAGGCTCCGGGTGCCGCTGCCGAGGTGCTGGGGCAAAGACCCGACCAGCAGTTCAAATGGATATTCTTTGTCCTTCCCCGATTTCGGCGGGCGGTACTCCACCGGGCAGAACCGCCTGAACCCGCTGGGGAAAGGCCCGTTGTAGAGCCGCCGTGTTTCCAGGTGACTGCTTTCCCTGCCAGCCTCCGCCGTATCCTCTGCCTCGAAGCCGGTACTGTCCGAGCGGCGATACAGGGGGACCAGCGCCTCAATCTCGTCCATAATATCCCGGGGGCAGGTATAGGGCAGCGGCGCCGCCATCTTCCGGGCAATACTATTAATTATCTCCCAGTCCGCCATGCTGCCGGCCGGGGGAGCGATGGCCCGGTGCACTTGCTGCACTCTGCCCTCGAAGTTGGTAAAAGTCCCCTCCTTTTCCGCGAAGCTGGCGGCCGGCAGGACCACGGCGGCCTCTTCGGCCGTCGGGGTAAGAAACATATCGCTAACAACCAGGAACTCAAGTGATGCCAACGCCTGCCTGACCAGGTCGGGATCGGGGAAGCTTGAGACGGGATTTTCCCCGACAATCAGCATCCCCTTGATATTACCCGCCGCCGCCCGCTGGACTATTTCCAGGGCGCTGAGCCCCGCTTTTTCCGGCAGACTGACCTGCCAGCGCTGTTCAAACATCTTCCGGGCGGGTTTGTCGTCCAGGCGCTGGTAGCCGGGGAGAAAGTCCGGCAGACTGCCCATGTCGCAGGCTCCCTGGGCATTGTTCTCCCTTTGCAGCGCGAAAATCCCGCCGCCCCGCCGCTCGATATTCCCGGTCAGCATCGCCAGGTTTACCAGTGCCATCACACCATTGGTGCCGCCGGCCTGCTGGGTAATTCCGTTGCCAAAGACAATCGCCGCTCTTTCGCCCCCGGCAAAGAGGCGAGCGGCAGACTGTAAATCCGCGGCGGATATACCGGTTATTTTCGCCACTCTGGGCGGAGAATACCCTTTCAACAGGGACGTAAGCTCGGTGAAATTATCAGTGCGCCGGGTGACGAATTCCTCGTCGTACAGTTTCTCGGTGACAATCACGTTACCGATACCGTTGATAAGGGCGGTGTCGGTGCCCAGTTTGGGGCGCAGCCAGCATTCGGCAAACGGGGTCAACCTGGTACGGCGGGGGTCGATTAAGACCAGCCTGGCGCCTCGCTGCCTGACGGCCCGCTTGATGGCATATCCGACCGCCGGCGCGGAAGAAGTGGGGTCGGCGCCGACGACCATCACCACGTCACAAAGCTCCAATTCCCGGAGCGAACTGGTAGTCCCCGGAATCCCCAACGTCCAGCCCAGACCGACCCGACCGGACGCGCCGTAAAGCCGGCTGCCATTATCGATATTATTGGTGCCCAGGACGCCCCGGGCGAACCGCTGCAGGATATAGTTCTCCTCATTGGTGCACTTGGAGGAACCGAGAACAGCCAGGCTTTCCGGCCCGTATGTATCCTTGATTCGCCGGAACTCCGTGGCGACTTGCCCCAGCGCCTCGTCCCAGGACGTATCCTTCAGATTGCCGTCTTCCCTGATAAGCGGGGCGGTCAACCGGTCCGGGTGATGCACAAAATCGTAGCCGTAGGCGCCCCTGATGCAGAGGGTGTTCCGGTTTATCGGACTGCCCTCGGCCGGTCTGACCCGCACCAAGCGATTGTCCTTCACCTCGAGGCTGACGGCGCAACCACAGCCACAGAACGGGCAGACGGTCTTGACGCTCTGTGCCGTCGTGCCCTGATAAGCCTCCCCCTTTTCCCGGAGCGCGCCGGTGGGACATATCGCGACACAGGTGCCGCAGAAAGTGCAGGTGGAATTCTCCAGCGCCAGGTCGTGCAGTGTTGCCGGCCTGGAGGTAAAGCCCCGTTCCAGGTAATCAATGGCGCCCTCAACCACCAGCTCATGGTCAGCCCGGATACACTTGGCGCAGAGGACGCACTTGGAAAGGTCGCGCTCGATGAATGGGTTCACTTCCTGAATAACCGCCGGCTGGGGGATTCGTTCCAGTTCCAGCAGCCCGATACCCAGTTCGGCCGCCATCTCCCTTAGCTGGCAGCGGTTTCCCTTGTTACAGACCATACAGGTGTCGGGATGGCTGGCGAGCATTAACTGGAGGAT
>JBDRFW010000097.1:0-5370 GCA_043818415.1 Chloroflexota bacterium
CAGCGCCTTCGGCATCGCCGATAAGGTCCCGGACAACGGCCGCATCCTGCGCAACCTCATTCACGGCGCGCATGTCGCCCAGGACCACGTCCTCCACTTCTACCACCTGGCCGCCCTGGACTACGTCAACGTGGCCGACGTCGCCAGCTACGTAGGCAACGACTCCGAGCTTAACTCGGTCAAGGACTTCATCAACCGCGGCGCGCTGGAGCCCTTCATGCCCCGCTACGAAGGCGATTACCGCCTGCCCCCGGAGGTCAACCAGATGGCGGTGGCCCACTACGTAAGGGCGCTGGAAATCCGGCGCATCGGCCACGAAGCGGTCAGCATCTTCGGCGGCAAGATTCCCCACAGCGTGGGGGTCGTCCCCGGCGGCGTCACCAGCGTCCCCACCGTGGACAGCATCATGGCCTACATCTGGAAGATTAAAATACTCCAGGACTTCATCAACAACGTCTACATCCCCGACGTCCTGGCGGTGGCCGGGGCCTACATCGACTACGCCGGAATCGGGGTGGGCTGTAAAAACCTGCTCTCCTACGGCATGTACGACCTCGACGGCACCAGCCCGGACTACACCACCCGGGAGCGGCTCTTCAAGCAGGGCACCGTCTCCGCCGACCTCAAGCCGCAGCCGCTTAACACAGACAAAATAACCGAGCACGTCAGGCACTCCTGGTACGAGGACGCCACCTCGGACCGCCACCCCTCGCGGGGCGATACGAAACCCCAGTACGGCAAGAAGGACGCCTATTCCTGGGCCAAGGCCCCCCGCTACGGCGGCCAGGTCTACGAGGTGGGCCCGCTGGCCAGGGTGGCGGTGACTTACGCCAAGGGCGACCCCAAGATGAAGGAGATGGTGGAGGGGGCGCTGCAACAGCTTAAGGCCACCCCGGCGGCCCTTTTCTCCGTGCTGGGACGGCACCTGGCGCGGGCGCTCTCCGCCAAGTTCATCGCCGATTCCCTGGCGGACTGGGCGCTCCAGCTCAAGCCCGGCCAGCCGACCTACGTCGAGTACGAACTGCCCGAGGAAGCGATGGGTATGGGCATCGTCGAAGGCTCCCGCGGCGCCCTGGGCCACTGGGTCGAGATTAAGAATAAAAAGATTGCCAACTACCAGGCCGTGGTGCCCACCACCTGGAATATCTCCCCGATGGACGACAAGGGACAGCACGGCCCCATCGAGCAGGCCCTCATCGGCACCAGGGTCAAGGACGAGAAGAACCCCTTCGAAATCGTGCGCATCATTCGCTCCTTCGACCCCTGCCTGGCCTGCTCCATCCACGTCGTCACCCCCAAAGGTCGAGACCTGGGCAAGTTCAGGGTAGTGTAGCTTTGAAGGAGGAGAGATGATTCTGTCAGAGCCAAAGCCTTTTGAAGAGATTACCGGCTATCTGGAGGGGGAGAAGAGCGTTTTCATACTGGGCTGCAACGGCTGCGCGCAGTCGTCCGGCAGCGGCGGCCCCGTCCAGGTGGCCGAGATGAAGGGGAAACTCGAGGGGGCCGGCAAGAAAGTGACCGGCACCAAGGTAATCGATTTCCTCTGCGAGAAAGCCCTGGTAAAGTCCGGCCTGCGGGCCAGGGTTGACGAGGTGGCCGCCGCCGATTCCATCCTGGTGATGACCTGCGGCATCGGCGTCCAGGCGGTAGCCGCCGCGGTGAACAGGGTCTGCCACCCGGCCTGCAACACCGTCAACCTCGGGGGCAGCCGTGGGGAGTGGCGGGGCAGCGAGCGCTGCCAGGAGTGCGGCCAGTGCCTGCTGGACTATACCGGCGGCATCTGCCCCCTCACCGCCTGCACCAAGAGCCTGGTCAGCGGGGCCTGCGGCGGCGCCTCCAACGGTAAGTGTGAGCTTTCCCCCGATAAGGACTGCGGCTGGGAGCTCATTTTCAACCGGTTGAAGGCCAAAGACCAGCTGGCCAGGCTGAAGGTCTTCGTTAACCCGCTGGACCACAGCAAGCTGATGGCCCGCCCGGAGATGCTGGCCACCTCACGCTACGCGCTGGAGCAATCTGACCAGGAGGGTAGATAAAGTGAGCCTGAAATCGAAACTGGAGTCGGGAAAGTTTGCCATAACCTGTGAGGTCGGCCCGCTCAAGGGGACCGATATCACCGAGGTCGAGGAGGCCGCCGCGCTCCTCAAGGACAAGGTGGACGCCGCCAACGTCACCGACCAGCAGTCATCGGTGATGCGGCTGGGCTCGCTGGCCACCTCCATCCTGCTCATCAACAGGGGCCTGGAGCCCATCTACCAGATGACCTGCCGCGACCGCAACCGCATCGCCTTGCAGTCCGACCTTCTCAGCGCCTGGGTGATGGGGATACGGAATGTCCTGGCGCTCACCGGGGATTTGCCCGCCCTGGGCGACCACCCCGCCGCCAAGCCCGTCTATGACCTGGACTCCGTCACCCTGCTCCATGCCATCGGCCGGCTCAACGAGGGTTTTGATATTGCCGGCAACGAGCTCAAGGGCAAGCCGGATTTCTTCGCCGGGGCGGTGGTCAAGGTGGACTCGGACACCGAGGCCGCCATGGAGCTCCAGATTGCCAAGCTGGAGAGGAAGGTGGCCGCCGGCGCCAGGTTCATCCAGACGCAGGCGGTCTATGACGCCGCCAGCTTCGGCAGGTTCATGAAGAGGGTGGCCAGGCTCAAGGTACCCGTCCTGGCCGGCGTGATACCCCTGAAATCAGCCGGTATGGCCCGCTTCATGAACAAGAACGTCTCCGGCGTCTTCGTGCCGGAGGAGCTTATCGATAAGATGGTTGATGCGGAGGACAAGACGGCCACCGGCATCCGGATTTGCGCCGACCTCATCAAGCAGCTGAAGCCGCTGTGCCAGGGGGTACACATCATGGCCATCGGCTGGGAGAAGAAGGTACCGGCGATTATCCAGGCCGCCGGACTGTAAGACTATTTAACAGGAAATAACAAATCCCCGACGTTTGTGTTTCAGATGTCGGGGATTTCCTTTTAAGGGTGTCCCCCCACCCCCCTCGCATGATATCTATTCCCACCCGGACCGCCCTCGCGGCATCTCCGGCTTAACCCGTAGTTTCCCCCTTTAGAAAAGGGGGATAAAGGGGGATTTTTGAAATCCCTCTCAATCTCCCTTTACAAAAGGGAGAGGTTTTAAAAGGAATGTTTAAGGAGAGGCGAAGCCTGTAAATATTTCAACAGGGGCGTCTAAGAGGGGTGAAACCCCTCTTTCAATTCTTCCCCCTCTCCGACCAAACCATCTCACGGGTTAGCATGGTGTAGCAGGTTGGAGAGGGGGACACAGGGGGTGAGGCAAGACCTGGATTCCAGCTTTCGCTGGAATGACAAGAGGGGAAGGTAATTAAGGAGGTGAGGCCATAATGGGGGAAAATATCACTAAAAATATAATCGTCATACGACTTCCCGGCTTGACCGTAACGAAAAAATGTGGCATATTTCCAGGTAACGGCAGACGTTGAAAGACACCCGCCAGGCCAGAAGGAGAGGAATGAAGACGTTCTTTGAAAATGATAATGAGCTGAAAATGGACAAGCCGATAGTGAAGATAAAGAAACAGCTCAACACCGTCGAGGAGATAAAGGAAGCCACGGTGCTGGCCTGCAAAATCATGGATACCTTCGGGCTGGTGCAGGGTTTCGGGCACGTCAGCTCGCGCCTGCCCGGCACCGATAACATCCTGGTCACGCCGCGTAAAGCCCTGGGGATAGTCAGGATGGATGAGTTGGTGGTCATCGACCCTGAAGGCAAGGTCGTCAGCGGCACAGCCGCCCCCTTCGCCGAGGTGTACATGCACCTGGGGATTTACCGGAAGCGACCCGATATCGGGGCCATCTGCCGCTTCCACACCGAGATAACCTCGGTCTTCGGCATCCTCAACCGCGTCATCCGGCCTGTCCACGCCGGCGGCTACCTGCTCGGACCGGTCGTCCGGGTGCTCAGCTCGTCGCACCTGGGGCATACGCCCGCGTTCATCGACGAAATCGGCGACCTGCTCAAAGACAGCTACGGCATCCTCTTCCGCGGCAACGGCGCCGCCACGCTCGGCACCAACGTCATCGACGCCCTGGTCCGCGCGATGCTGCTGGAGGAATCGGCCAATTTGCAGTACCGGGCCGCCCTGCTGGAGGAGCCCACCTACCTCTCCATGGCGGAAATCAACCGCCGCAACGAGGACTACCTCAATATGCCCGACTACGATGTTTACTACCGCGCCTGGGAATACTTTGTCAGCAAGGTGAAACGGTAGTATGATGACAACGTCGAGGCCATAAGGATAATTCGATGGAAAAAAGAAGACTCGGCCGGACGGGGCACCTGAGCAGCATTATCGCCATCGGGGGGTTTGCGCTGCGGGACTCCACCCAGAAGGAGGCCGACGCCGCCCTGGAAATGGCCTGCAACGCCGGCCTCAACCACATCGACGTATCGCCGGTATACGGAGAGGCGGAGACGCGCATCGGCTCCTGGCTGAAAAGGAGCGGGCATAAGCTCTTCGTGGCGTGCAAGACCCACGAGCGGGACAAGGCTGCCGCCCGGGAAAGCCTGCTGAGGTCGCTGGACCTGCTCAGGGTAACCTCGTTCGACCTCTTTCAGCTTCACGGCGTTGACAGCCCCGAGGTGCTGGACACCGTCCTCGGGCCCGGCGGCGCTATGGAGGCCGTCCTGGAAGCTAAGCGGCAGGGACTGGTACGCTTTATCGGCATCACCGGGCATAACCCGCCCGTCCAGGAAATCGCCCTCGGCCGCTTCGACTTCGATACGGTGATGTTCCCGCTCAACCGCGTGCACGCCGCCCATGTCACCGGCTGGAACGACTTCCGCTCTCTGCTGAAGACGGCGATGCAGAAGGATATCGGCGTCATGGCCATCAAGGCGGTGGCCAAACGGGCCTGGGAGAGTCCCATGAGGGCGGCCCGTCCCTGGAATACCTGGTACGAGCCCTTCGGGGAGGCGGCGGATATCGAGAAGAGCCTGCGTTATACGCTCAGCCAGGACATCGCCACCACCGTGCTCCCCGGCGACCTCCGCCTCTGGCCGATGATAATCGCCGCGGCCAACCGGTTCAGGCCCCTCGACGAGGTGGAGCGGCGCAAGGTCGTCCTGGAGGCATCACCCTACCTGCCGCTCATGGGCCCGGTGATGGACTGACCGGAGGACGCCGGGAAAAAGAGAGGATAAAATGGACGTACTGCTGATTGACCCGCCCTACCGGAGCCTCAAGGGCATGCCGACCGATGCCGCCTATAACCTGGGACTGACCAGCCTGGCGGCCTACCTCCGCGATAACGGCGTATCTGCCGCGGTGGTCACCGGCGACCTCCTCACGGACCTTTCCTGCGGCAACAAGTACCTGGCCATGAACGTGAAAAAG
>JBDRFW010000098.1:0-5733 GCA_043818415.1 Chloroflexota bacterium
GTAGCGCAGCTGGAGGGCGGCGGGCTGATTATGGATAATTTTGGCGGCTTCCGCCAGCGTCTCGGCGGCCTGGAGCTCGCCCTGGGCATGGATAAACTTGGCCCGCTTCTCGCGCTCGGCTTCGGCCTGCCGGGCCATCGCCCGCTGCATATCTTCGGGCAGGAGCACGTCCTTGACCTCGACCAGGGTCGCACGGAGGCCCCAGGGCTCCTCGCTCTGCTCGTCGATAATCTGGCGCAGCCGCAGGTTAATCTCGTCTCGGTGGGCCAGCAGCTCGTCGAGCTCGGACTGGCCGAGGACGCTCCGGAGGGTGGTCAGGGCCAGCTGGATAATGGCGTCACGGTAGCTCTCGACGTTGATGATGGCCTTCTCCGGTTCGAGCACCTTGTAGTAGACCACGGCATCGACCCGCACGGTGACGTTGTCCCGGGTGATGACCTCCTGGGGGTCGAGCACCGTGGTGACAATCCGGAGACTGACCTTGGTCATACGGTCGACAAAGGGGATGATAGCGTTCAGACCCGGATTCCGGACGCTGGCCAGCCTACCGAAGCGGAACACGACGCCCCGCTCGTACTGCTTAACGATTCGCAGGGAGGCCGCCAGCAGGATGAGGACAACCAGAACGATGATTGTAATGAGCCATCCGTCCATGATAGATACCCTCCTTTTTTAATATCCTGTCAGCTTGTTAGCTGTCGAAAGGTGCTGTTGTGTGTCGCCGATATTCTGGCGGGGCCGGTGTCCGCCGGCGTGGGGGCGAAGGGAGAAGGAAGTATAGTTGACAATTCCGACCAACAAAGTATGCGAAAAAATAATAACATAACCCTGTGTCAATGTCAAGGTTACTTGATGGAAGGTGCGGGTAAAAATACGGCTAAATTGCGGGTACTTTTAGACGCTCAGGCGGAAGAGCCTCCGGGCATTGTCCTCGAATATCATCTTCTTCTCGGCATCCGGGATATCCATCCGCCCGATGGAAGCGATGGTCTCCCGCGTCCACCTCAGCCCGTACTGGCTATCGAAGGGCATGTCCGTCCCGAACAGCAGGTGCTCGGCGCCGAAGAAGGCGTAGCCGCACATCAGGCCGGGGGTATAGCCGTAGATGGCCGTATCCGCGTAGAACCTGTGGAGGTAGTCGGCCACCGGATAGCGCAGGGTCATCGGGCCCCTTCTTGAGCCGAAAATCTCGCCGGCCTGGACGAACCCGGCGATGCGGTTCACCATGAAGGGCACCATGCCGCCGCAGTGGTGCGTCACGATTTTGAGGTCGGGGAACTTCTCCATGACGCCGCTCAGTACCAGGCGCACCATGGCCACGGTGGTCTCGTAGGGCCAGCCGAGGCTGGAAGAAAGCGTATATTTAGAAGCCTTTTCCGTCCGGTAGTCGGGGTAGTCTCCCTCCCGCTGGGGATGGAGGATAATGGGCAGGTTGTACTGGCACATCTTCTCGTAGAGCGGGAAGAACTCCGGCGAGTCCAGGGGCTTGTCAAGGATGGGGGTATATATCTGGACGCCCTTGAAATTGAGGTCATTGATGGCCCGGTCGAGCTCGACGAGGGCGGCGTCCATGTCGTCCATGGAGATACAGGCCACGGCGGCGGCGAACCTGTCGCGGTACTTCACGACCAGCTCCGCCATCTCGTCGTTGGCCAGCCGGGCCAGCTCCGCCGCCCGCTTGGGGTTGCCGATGTTCTCCAGCGGCGGGGCGGCGATGTTCAGTATCTGCATCAGGCCCTCGAACTGGTCCATTATCCGGAACCGGTGGTCGAGGTCATAAAGCGTAGGGATGACCTTATGCAGGAACTCGAAGTGCCCCAGCCCCTTCTCCTTGTGGAGCTCTTCATAATATCGCTTGGTCAGGATATGAGGAAAGACATCGAACTTCATCTGGCTTTACCCCCCATATTAATTATATCGTCGTGAAACGTTGCATCCGGCGGTCACGTCGGCAGCCGCATCAGCTTACGGGCGTTGTCCTCGTATATCTTCTTCCGGGCTTCGTCGGTAATGTCCATCTGCTCGATGGCGTTTATCGTCTTGCGGAGGTTGCGGCCGCCCCCCTCCGTATCCCCGAGGGGGAAGTCCGCCCCGAACAGCATGTGGTCCGCCCCGAAGAAGCTGTAGCCGCACATCAGCCCGGCGGGGTTGCCGTAGATGGCCGTGTCCGCGTAGAACTTCTTGTAGTAGTCAATCGCCGGCCGGGTAAGCGGGAGCGGCTCCTTGTTCTGGCGGGCCAGGCTGCGCTCCAGGACGTGGGCGAACTCGATGATTCTCTCCTCGTAAAAGGGGACCAGGCCGCCGAGGTGTTGGGTGACGATTTTGAGATTGGGGTATTTCTCCATGATGCCGCTGAACACCAGGCGGGTCATGGCGGCGGTGGTCTCGTAGGGCCAGCCGAAGGTGGAGTTTATCAGGTATTTGGACTCTTTCTCCGTCCGGTAGTCCGGGTGGTCGGCCATCCTCATGGGGTGGATAAAGATGGGCAGGTCGTACCTGGCCATCATCTCGTAGAGCGGCAGGAATTCCGGCCGGTCGAGCGGCTTGTCGTTGACGGGGCTGTGCACGTAAACGCCCCGGAACATCAGGTGCTTGACGGCGCGCTCCGCCTCCTTAAGGGCGGCCTTCATGTTGTTCATGGGGAGGATGGCGATGGCGGTCACGAACCTGTCCGGGTATCTGGTCACCAGCTCCGCCATCTCGTCGTTGGCACGCTCGGCCAGCTCCGCCGCGGTGGCGGGGTCGGCCACGTCCTCGATGGGCGGCCAGGCCAGCGTCAGCACCTGGCGGAGCGGCTCGTACTGGTCCATTATCCGGAAGCGGGTGTCCATGTCGTAAAGGGAGGGAGTCCCGGCAATCTTGGTGTCAACCTCGGCGGGGTTCACCTTGTGGAGAAAGTCCTTGTACTTGGGCGGCACGACGTGGGCATAGCAGTCGATTTTAAGCTGGTACGGCTGTTTCATCACGTTCCTCCTGGGCCTGAATAAAGCGTATCATCATGAGGCTGGAGCAACGGCGCCGCGGGCGACTTTCCCGGCGGTGGGTCGTATCGCTCCAGCCTCACAAATCCATGAGTCGGTCTAAGGTTTATCCCGGTTACTTGTACTGCTGAATCAGCCGCATGGTCTCGTCGTAGACTTCCTGGCTGGGCAGACCCTTGGCTTTCATGTCGGCTATCCACTCCTGGTGGGTGGGCTTGGCCAGGTAAACCCACTGCTGGTATTCCTCCGGAGTAATATCGAGTATCTGGTTGCCCAGCTCTTTGGCCTTGGCTCTGCCGAGTTCCGTCTGGCCGTAATCGTCATTGAGTCCGGTATCGCTGAAATCCTTCATCGTGCCCATGATGATATCCTGGATATCAGCGGGAAGTTCGTTCCACGTATCGAGATTGGCCAGCATGCCGATAAATCCCATCCCGCCGCCAGCCACGGTGACCTCGTTGTGGTATTTCTCCAATTCAATAGTATTAAAGGAATAAGAGGCATTCCAGTGGGTGATGTGCGCCTCGGCCAGGCCCCGGTCGAGGGCCAGGTACCAGTCGGGCGGTCCCAGCACAATCTGGGCGGCGCCGAGCGAGCTGAGCATGCCCGAATAGCGTGCCCCGGCAATTACCTTCATACCGCCGATGTCCGCGGGAACCCGCACTGGTTTTTTAACTGAGTGTATTCGGTCGGGTGGCATGGCGCGCATATAGAGCACCTTGGTGCCCACGTATTCCTTATCGAGCTCCGGAAACTTAGCCCGAAGGGCATTATATATTTCGGTACCCGCTTCGGTGCCGGGAAGACCTATGAATGGTAAATCCACTATCCGGTTAAGCTCGTGGATGCCCTGGGTGACGCCGATAACGTAAATAGAAAAATCGGCGATACCAGACTCAACGGCCCGGTAAGTATCGGCATACTTTGCCAGGGACTGGGCAAAATAAATGGTTATCTTAACCCTGCCGTTAGTCCGTTCCTCAATAAGTTTTGCCCATTCCTGTTCACGTTGCCCGATGATTATTTGTGCTGGCCCCCAGTCATTAAGCTTAAGGTTGTAAACCTTAGCCGGAGCGGGGGGTTTCGGGGCCGGTGTGGGGGCCTGGGTTTGTGCCGTGATTGTCTGCGGTCCCTGCGGAGCGGGGGTGGGGGTTAGCGTTGGGGCCGGTGCCGGTGCCGGGGCGGTCTGGGTGCAGCCGCCGAGTACCAGGCCGGCAATCAGTACCAGCGCCAGGGTTGCCAGTAGGTACTTCTTCATGATTGATACCTCCTTTTTTAAAGTCAGATTCGATTAAAACTTATTTGTTTGCTACCCGGGTGCTACTTATATTTCTGGTCCAGCTCCTTGGCAGCGTCGTAAATTGCCTGGGCCGGATAACCCGCCGCGGCGGTATCTTTGATCCATTTATCGCGTACCACTTTCGTAAAGTCAACCCACAGCTGGTACTCCGCCGGGGTAGCCTGGTGAATCATGCTCTTCTGCTCTTTGACACCGGCTATTATCCTCGCCTGTATGGTCTGGTCGTCTTCCAGTCCCCACTGTGCCTGTTCTTTACCGGTTTCAGTGAATATCTGCTGAATATCCGGAGGGAAACTGTTCCAGGTGTCTTTATTTATGATATTACCGATGAACGGTGTATCGATGCCGCCGACACCGAACGTTGTGTGGTACTTGAACAGTTCCAGGGTCCTGAAGGCGTTCATCGCATTCCAGTGGATAATCTGTCCCTCTATTAATCCTCTTTCAAGTCCCATGTACCAGTCGGGTGCCCGCAGGAAGATAAGAGCGGCGCCCACGGATTTGAACGGCTCTTCCCACCAGGTGCTGGCGGATAGCTTCATACCCGCAAGATCCTCGGGGACGAGCACCGGTTTCTTGACGGTGTTAACGTGCTCGGGCACAATACTGCGCCAGTATAGCGGCCTGGTATTTTCTAACTCTTTGTCCAGCTCGGGAAACTTGCTTCGAAGCTGGTTAAAGATTTCGGTCCTCTCGAACGTGTCGGTAGTGGGAGAGAATAAGAAGGGTTGTTCCATAATCCGGTTTACCTGCTGGTCTCCGCCGATGACGTAAAGAGCTGCATCGGCGATACCGGCCGAAACGCCTCTTAAGTGGTCAGCAGACTTCATCAAAGCCTGGCCGAAATACAGGGTTATTTTAACCCTGCCTCCGGTCCGCTCATTGATCACGTCTGCCCACTGGATAGCGCGTTGACCGAGTTCCGTGACCGACGGACCCCAGTCAGCATACTTGAGTTCCCATACTTTCTGGGGCGCGGATGCCGGAGCCGATGGAGTCGGCGCTGTTGTCTTTGGTGTGATGATAGTAGGTTCCTGCGAAGGGGCCGGTCTGGGGGCCGGGGCTGGTGCCGGTGCTGGCGCCGCCTGCTGGGTACAACCGGCCATGATGAGGACGATTACGAGTAACAGTACCACAGCTACGGGTATTAACCTTTTCATGCTCTTAACAATCCTTTACGTTTTATTTGATGCTCATGGGAAATTAACGGCACAAATATTCGGCGGATTCACCGTATTGATGTCTTGAGTGCGCACCTCCTTTTGATTATAATAAGTTAAGTAAATATATACCATCTTTAAGACTCATTGTAAAGCTTTTTGGTGAAATCGGAAGAAATCACCGTGTCGTGATGAAAAACAGACGGGGGAATTTAGAAATACTTTAGTTTAAGTTAGCGGATTACCCGTGTTATCGTATTGACATCTTCGAGGGAAATAGATTATCTTTAAT
>JBDRFW010000099.1:0-4146 GCA_043818415.1 Chloroflexota bacterium
AGAAGAGGCGCTGGGGTGTTTCAAGGATTACGAGAAGGAGGGCCTTTGCCATACCGTTTGGACCCATCTCACCCCGTTTATCATGGTTCTCTGCAATTGTGACCGCTCCGACTGCGGTGCCATGCAGTCAACGGTGGTTAAAAGTACGCCCGTGATGTTCCGTGCCGAATATTTAGCCGAGGTTAAACCGGAATTATGTAACGGCTGCCGGCAGTGCATGCGTGTCTGCCAGTTCGGGGCGATAGGATATAGCGCCGCCGCCAAGAAAATCTATATTGATGTGGGGCGGTGTTACGGTTGCGGCGTCTGCCGTGCCAGTTGTACTAAAGATGCTATACATCTTCACGACCGCGCCAGCGTGCCGGCGGTGGCAGCGCTCTGGTAATGGTTTAAATAACTATTACAGCAGTGTTCCCTGCGGGGGCTTTTTATTGTAGGGGAGGCCGAGGTGCTCGTAAGCGCGCCGGGTGGCCAGGCGGCCTCTGGGCGTGCGCTCCAGAAAGCCGAGCTGTAAGAGGAAGGGCTCGTAAACGTCAGTGACGGTGTCCGCTTCCTCGCTGATGGAGGCGGCGATGGTGTCCAGTCCCACCGGGCCGCCGTTGAACTTCTCGATGATGGTGCGCAGCACCTTGTGGTCGATTTCATCCAGCCCGATGGGGTCGACCTCCAGCTTGGCCAGCGCGGCCATGGCTATCTCCAGGGTAATGGTGCCGTCGGCCATGACCTGGGCGTAGTCCCTGACCCGCTTGAGGAGGCGGTTAGCCACGCGGGGCGTGCCGCGGGCACGCCGGGCAATCTCGCTCAGGCCACCGTCGTCCGCCTTTACTTGGAGAATCTCGGCGGAGCGCCTGATGATTTTCTCCAGCGAGGCGGGTTCGTAGAAATCGAGCCGGTAAACGGCCCCGAACCGGTCCCTGAGGGGCGGGCTGAGCAGGGCGAAGCGGGTGGTGGCGCCCACCAGGGTAAACTTGGGCAGGGTGAGTCGCAGGCTTCTGGCGCCGGGGCCCTTGCCGATGATGATATCCAGGGCAAAGTCCTCCAGGGCGGGGTAGAGTATCTCCTCTACCGTGCGGCTGAGGCGGTGGATTTCGTCGATGAAGAGGACGTCGTGGCTTTTCAGGTTGGTGAGGATGGCGGCCAGGTCGCCGGTGCGCTCGATGGCCGGGCCGGAGGTGGTCTTGATGTTGACGCCCACCTCGACGGCGAGGATACGGGCCAGGCAGGTCTTGCCCAGGCCGGGCGGTCCGTAGAAAAGAATATGGTCGAGCGGTTCACCCCGGCCTTTAGCCGCGGCGATGGCTATCTTGAGGTTTTCCTTGGTCTTGTCCTGTCCGGTGAAATCGGCCAGGCGGCGGGGTCGCAGGCTGGTATCGAGCGGAGCGTCCTCGGCGTTTGGCTTACCCGATATAATGCGAGCTATCTCGGTTCACCCCCTCAGCCCTTCCGTTGGAAGGACAAGCGGTAAGCGGTCTAGTCGGGCTCTTCCGCGGGTTCCCCAGCGGATTCCTTTCCGTCCTCCGCCCCGCCGGCGTCATCGTCCGGCCCGGGGGCGGTGGCTTCTTCACTCTCCGGCAGGCCGGCGGCTGTCTCTTCCTTCTCTTCTTCCTTTTCGTCGGCCCCACCGCTTTCCCCGATGGCTTCATCAGGGAGTCCCAGGCTGGCCAGCAGGCGGCGGGCCTCGTCCTGGATCTCCTCGCGGGCGGTCAGCTCCGTCAATTCCTCCTCTACCAGGTAGCGGGCCGGAATCAGCTTGCCGATGATGACGTTCTCCTTGAGGCCCACCAGCTTGTCCACCCGGCCGTTGACGGCGGCCTCGGTGAGGATGCGGGTGGTCTCCTGGAACGAAGCGGCGGCCAGCCAGCTATCGGTGCTGAGCGAGGCCCGGGTGATGCCGAGCAGGACAGTATGGGCCGTGGCCGGCTCGCCGCCCTCGGCCAGCACCTTGGCATTGGTGTCTTCATAGGTGAACTTGCCTACGAGTTCGTCCGGCACCAGGTCGGTGTCACCGGCGGAATCGATGCGGACCTTGGTCAGCATCTGGTGGACGATGATCTCGATGTGCTTGTCATTGATGTTGACGCCCTGGGAGCGGTAGACTTTCTGCACCTCGTCAACGAGGTACTGCTGGACGGCTTCCTTGCCCAGTATGCGCAGGATGTCATGCGGGTTGATGGAGCCGTCGGTCAGCTGCCGCCCGGCCTTAATCTCGTCACCGGTCTGGACCCAGATGCTGGTGGTGGACGGGATGGGGTATTCCCGCTCCTCTTTTTCGGCGTAGCTGACGACCAGCTGCTTCTTCTTCACGCTGGCCTCGCCGGCGAAGCGCGCCGTGATGGGCGGGGTCTCCGCGGTGGGGGTGGTCTCCTTGCTGCCGGATTCGGAGGCGGGTGGGGCCGCCAGCACCTCGCCGATATCCACCGATTGGCCGTTCTTGACCATCACCCGCCAGCCGGCGGGCAGCGGGTACTCGTCGTTGTAGACCTCGGTGCTGATAATCTTGATTTTTCGGCCTTCCTCATTCTGGACGACATCGGCGGTGCCGTCTATCTCGGAGATAATCGCCTGGCCGCGGGGTGTCCTGGCTTCGAATAGCTCTTCCACGCGGGGCAGGCCGCTGGTGATATCAAGGCCCACCACACCACCGGTGTGGAAGGTGCGGAGCGTCAGCTGGGTTCCGGGCTCGCCGATGCTCTCGGCGGCGATGATGCCGACGGCGACATTCGGCTCGATGAGTTTGCCGCGGGCCAGGTCCCGACCGTAGCAGTTGCGGCAGGTGCCCCGGCGCGACGGGCAGGTCAGGGGCGTCCTGATATGGACCGAGGTCAGTCCCGCCGCCAGGATTTTACTGATATTCTCTTCGTCAATCTCCTCGTTACGGGAGACCATAATATCGCCAGTCTCCGGGTGGAGGATATCGCTGGCGGCGAGCCTCCCGAAAATACGATCGGAGAGAGAGGGCAGCAGGCCTTTCTCCTTGGGTTCGGATATCCAGACGCCGTCCGTGGTGCCGCAGTCGTCCTGCGAGGTGATGACGTCCTGGGCGACGTCAATCAGGCGGCGGGTTAGGTAACCGCTGTCCGATGTCCTCAACGCCGTATCCGCCAGGCCCTTGCGGGCGCCGTGGGTAGAGATGAAATACTCCAGGACGCTGTGGCCTTCGCGGAGGCTGGACTTGATGGGGAACTCGATAATCTTGCCGGCGGGGTCCGTCATCAGGCCGCGCATACCGGCCATCTGCCGTATCTGGGAGATATTACCCTTGGCCCCGGAGGTGGCCATCATGTAGATGCCGCCGTAGCGGTCAAGGTTATTGGAGATGGTTTTGGTAATATTATCGGTGGTCTCCATCCAGACGCCGACGATGCCGTTGTACCGCTCGTCCCCGGTGATGAGGCCGCGGTGGTACTGGTCCTCGATGGTGGCAATCCGCTTTTCGGCCTCTTCCAGCATCTGTGTCTTGGCCGCCGGTACCTTGATGTCGTTGACGGCGATGGTGATGCCGGACTTGGAGGCGTAGTGGAAGCCGAGGTGCTTGATATTGTCCAGCACCGTGCCGGTAGCTTCATCGGGGAGCAGCTTGCAGCAATCGGTGGCTATCTGTTTCAGGGTGGACTTGTCAATGACCTTGTTGAAAAAGCCCAACTCCGCCGGCAGGACCTCGTTGAAGAGGATGCGGCCGACGCTGGTCCTTACCTTTCCGCCCCTTTCGGTGTCCCTGACCTCGATTTCTTCCCGCAGGCCGACAACGCCGAACTCGTAAGCGAGCTTGGCTTCCTCAAAGCTGCCGAGGAGCTTGGGTTTTTCCGTGGCCGGCTGCCGGATGGTGGTCAGGTAGTAGCAGCCGAGGACCATGTCCAGCGTGGGGGTCACGGTGGGCTCGCCGCTGCTCGGGAGCAGAATGTTGTGGTGACTCATCATCATTTCCCTGGCCTCTTTGACAGCGGCCCGGGAAAGCGGTATGTGCACCGCCATCTGGTCGCCGTCGAAGTCGGCGTTGAAGGCGGAGCAGACCAGCGGGTGAATCTGGATGGCGCTGCCGTCGATGAGCACCGGTTCGAAGGCCTGGATGCTGAGGCGGTGCAGGGTGGGGGCGCGGTTGAGCAGCACCGGGCGCTCCTTGACGACATCCTCCAGGATGTCATATAC
>JBDRFW010000100.1:0-4268 GCA_043818415.1 Chloroflexota bacterium
AGGGGGTCATCCCGCCGACGATTAACTACGAAAAACCCGACCCCACCTGCGACCTCGACTACGTGCCCAATACCGCCCGCCAGGCCAGGGTTGACATCGCCCTGACCAACTCCTTCGGCTTCGGCGGCCACAATTCGGTACTGATTCTAAGGAGATATACCGGGGAACAGGCTTGAGCCATCAACGCTGGAACCTTCTGCCGCCCGCACCGGTCCTTCCGGCGAAGGACAGCGGTTCCGCCTTGTCCCCGCTGCTGGTGCAGCTCCTCTATAACCGCGGCGTCTCCCGGCCCGAGGACTTCAATTCGTTCCTGGCCAGCGACAGCAGCCTCTCCGCCGACCCCTTTCTGCTGCCGGACATGCGGCCGGCTGTCAGCCGGCTCTACCGGGCGCTGCTCTCCGGCGAGACCATAGGCATCTACGGTGACTTTGATGCCGACGGCATTACCGCCACGGCTCTCCTCGTGCAGGGGCTGTCTCTCCTCAATGGGAAGACCGTCCCCTATATTCCCCACCGCCAGACCGAGGGGCACGGGCTGACCGCCACCGTCCTCAAGCGGCTTTACGAGCAGGGCGTCAGCCTGGTCATCACCGTGGACTGCGGCGTCACCGACGTCGTCGAGGTAAAAAAGGCTAAAAAGATAGGGCTGGATATCATCATCACCGACCACCACAGCCCGCTGGACGAGGTGCCGGAGGCCTTGGCCGTCATCGACCCCAAGCTGCAAGGCTCCGCCTATCCCTTCTCCCAGCTGGCGGGGGTGGGGGTGGCCTATAAGCTGCTCCAGGCGCTCTACCGCAGCCTCGGGAAAGAGGACCGACTGGACATGGTGACGGACCTGGTGGCCATCGGCACCATCGCCGATATGTCGCCGCCGCTGGGGGAGAACCGCTACCTGATTAAGCAAGGCCTCAAGCTAATCAACGAGCAGCCCCGCCTCGGCATCGGGGAGCTGATGCTCCAGACGAGAATCGAGGCCGGCAGCATCGATGCCGACCGCATTTCCTGGGTCATCGCCCCCTGTATCAACGCCGCCGGCCGCCTCGCCGATGGCCTGACAGGCTACAAGCTGCTGGTCACCGATTCGCCACAGGAGGCACAGGAGCTGGCGGTCTGGCTGGCCAAGAAAAACGAGGAGCGCCAGAAGCTGACCACCGCCACGCTGGCCCGGGCCCGGGAGCAGGTCGTCGCTCGGGGGCTGCCGCCCCTGCTTCTCACCGCCGACAAGGAGTACCCCATGGGCATCGCCGGCCTGGTGGCGAGCCGGCTCACCGAGGAGTTCCACCGTCCCTCGGTGGTGGTGCATACCGCCGACACCGTCAGCCACGGCAGCTGCCGCAGCATCCCGGAGTTCAACATCATCGAGGGCCTGAACCGGTTCAGCCACCTCCTGTCCCGCTACGGCGGGCACGCGGCGGCCGCCGGCTTCACCCTGCCCACGAAGAACCTGCCGCAGCTCGAGGAAGGGCTGGCGGCGGTGGTGGCCGAGGGACTGGCCGGCGTCGAGCTGCGCCCCCACCTGGATATCGACGCGGTGCTGACGCTGCCCGAGCTCGGCGGGGACACCTACCCGGTGACGCAGCTACTGGCCCCCTTCGGCATCGGCAACCCGGTGCCCATCTTCTTAAGCAGGGGGGTGGAGGTGCTGGAGCGGCGCACCATGGGCAACAGCGGCGAGCACCTGAGAATGAAGCTGAGGCAGGGGGGCGCGGTCTTCGACGGCGTGGCCTTCCGCCTGCGGGGCCACCTCGACGAGATAGCGGGTCGGGTGGACGTCGTCTATAACCTGGAAATCGACCGCTGGGGCGGCCGCAACCAGCTGAGGCTCAATATCCTCGACTTCAAGGGGAGCGGCCGGTAGATAGCTGCGCCTCCTCGGTCGCTTCAGCTTGCTTCACCCTTCTTCACCCAGCGCGTCCGCAGTGCCAGCAGGGTTACGGCGATGACCAGCACGATGATGGAGATAACCTGCGCTTCGTGGAGGCCGAAGAGGAAGGGCGTGCCCTCCCGGATGAAATCGATGCCGAAGCGCCACAGCGAGTAGAGCGTCAGGTAGATGAGGAACAGCGAGCCGTCCGGCCGGAACCGCCGCCTCAGCGACAGCAGCACCCCGAAGACAATCAGGTTATAGATAATCTCGTAAATCTGCGTGGGGTGCACCGGTATGCCCACCGGGCCGTTGCTGGCCGGGTTCGTATAGACGATAGCGCAGAAAATATCCGTCTCCAGGCCGTAGCAGCAGCCGTTGAAAGTGCAGCCGACTCTCCCGATGGCCTGGGCCAGGATAATGCCGGGGGCGATGACATCGGCCAGGTGGCCGAAGGAAATCTTGCGGAACCTACTGTATATCCAGATGCCCAGGGCCGCCCCCAGCACCGCCCCGTAAATGGCCAGCCCGGCCCCGCCGATTATCTCGTTGAGGTGCTGGCTGTAGTAGCCCCAGTAGTCGATGACGTGGAGCAGGCGCGCCCCGATGATGCCGGACGGGATACCGACGATGGCCGCGTTGATGACGATATCATAGCTGAGACGGTCGTCCTTCCTGGCCGCCACCAGCGCCCAGACCACCAGCGTTATCACCGCCAGGGCGACGAAGATACCATACCAGGCGACGGTGATGGGCCCGATGGTAAAGGCGATGGGACTCAAAGGCCAGTAAATCATCTCGCTTTTATTGTCTCAGGAGCACAGCGCTTCGACGAAGGCCCCGGCATCAAAGGTTACCATATCCTCCAGGCCCTCGCCAACACCGATGAGCTGGATGGGGACACCCAGCTCATCGCAGATGGCCAGTACGATGCCCCCCTTGGCCGTGCCGTCGAGCTTGGCCAGGAAGATTCCGGTCACCCCGACCGCCTCCGTGAAGTAGCGGGCCTGCGTCAGGCCGTTCTGGCCGGTGGTGGCGTCCAGCACCAGAATAACCTCGTGGGGGGCGGCGGCATCCAGCTTGGCGGCCACGCGCCTTACCTTCTTCAGCTCTTCCATCAGGTTGTACTTGGTGTGGAGTCGGCCCGCGGTATCTATTATCACATTGTCAATCTTCCGGCTCCGCGCCGCCTGGATGGCGTCATAGACCACGGCACCGGGGTCCGCCCCCGGCTGGTGGGCGATGACGTCCACCCCCACCCTTTCCCCCTGCTTTTTGAGCTGGTCGATGGCCGCGGCCCGGAAGGTATCCGCCGCCGCCAGCAGGACGCTTTGTCCCTCTTTCTTGAGCTGGCGGGCCAGCTTGGCGATGGAGGTGGTCTTGCCGCTGCCGTTGACGCCGACCAGCAGGGTGACTCTGGGCGGCGGGTTATCGGTCGGCGGGCGGGGGGGAACGCTGAGGATGCGCACCATCTCCTCTTTGAGGGCGGCGCTCACCTGCGGTCCGTCGAGCTTTTCATCGGCGGCGCGCTGCTTGACCCTTGAGATGAGCTTTTCCGTGGTGCCGACGCCCACGTCCGCGGAGATGAGGAGCTCTTCCAGTTCTTCCCAGACGGCGTCATTAACGGACTTGCCCTCGAACAGGCCCATGGCCCGCCCGAACCAGGTATCGTGGGTGCGCCGGAGCGCTTTCCGGAAGATGTTGATTGGATTCACCCCTGGCCGGCTCAGGCGTCTCTGGACAGCCGCTTGACCAGCTCGTCCTCTTTTGCTGTATGCTCTTGAATCAGCTGGCAGGCGCGGGTAAACACCGCTTTTATCTTCAGGGCGCTCTGGTTCAGCGCTGCCTGACTCAATTCATGATTAACGGCGTAGTCCGCCGTACGGATGGCAAGAGCCACCAGTTCGTGTATCTCGTTATGTTCGTTTAGTGTCTTGTCCACGGGACTGTTTTTTAAGAGTGCCTGAAAAGTGACTTCGTCCCGCTCGATGTGGTTAAGAACGGCCTCCCGGAAGTCGTATAGCCCCTGGCGGTAGCTCCATAGCCGCTCTTTCACATCGACCGACTTATCCGACATTTTGTCCAGCGATTTGGCGAGGAAATTCATGTGCGCCCTGATGGCCTCATGGTCTTCCAGCAACCTGATTCTTTCTTTCCTACCGGTAACCATAATAACACCTCCCCAACGGGACTTTTTCCGGCCTGTTTTTCCACTTTAATTATACCGCTAAATTTTTAAAAAATTAAGCGTTTAGAAAAAATATTTTTCAGCCCGGAAAGTTTTTTCCCTCACCCCCTTTATCCCCCTTTGGAAAAGGGGGAAAGCGAGCCGTAAGACTTTTTAATAATTGTCATTCCGGCGACAGCCGGAATCCAGAGGGGGGGGAGGGGCTATTTTACG
>JBDRFW010000101.1:0-9243 GCA_043818415.1 Chloroflexota bacterium
ATATCGGTAAAGGTACCAGGATATGGCACTTTTCCCATCTGATGCCCGGTGTGATTATCGGCAGGAACTGTAATATTGGCCAGAATGTTTTTATTGCCAGCAATGTCAGAATAGGGGATAACGTTAAAATACAGAATAACGTTT
The DNA here is from genome assembly GCA_043818415.1 of Chloroflexota bacterium. GTDB lineage: Bacteria > Chloroflexota > Dehalococcoidia > Dehalococcoidales > RBG-16-60-22 > RBG-16-60-22. The sequence continues at coordinate 145 of JBDRFW010000101.1, forward strand.
CCGTTTACGAGGGCGTGGACCTCGAAGACGACGTCTTCTGCGGGCCGTCTTGCGTCTTTACCAACGTCAAGGTACCGCGGAGTAACTACTCCCAGCACGGTAAATACGCGCCGACCCTGGTGAAAAAGGGAGCGACCATCGGGGCCAATGCCACCATCGTCTGCGGCAACATTATCGGCCGGCACTCTTTCGTCGGTGCCGGCGCGGTGGTCACCCAAGACGTACCGGACTATGCCCTGGTTTACGGCAATCCGGCCCGGGTCCAAGGGTGGGTTTGCGAGTGCGGGACAAAGCTGGATATCAAAGACCAGATAAAGTGCTCTTTCTGCGGCGACGAATATATACAACAGGAAATCGGAGGCAGGCAGAGGGTTGAAAGAGTTGTCCTGGCGGATCCCCATCACTGATTTAAAAGCTCAGTACCAAGTCATCAAAAAAGATGTTGATGCCGCCATTCAAAGCGTATTAGAGGGTGCGCAGTTTATTCTCGGGCCGGAGGTAAAGACGCTCGAGGAAGAGATTGCCGCTTACTGCGGAACGAGCTACGCCGTCGGGGTTGCTTCCGGGACTGATGCCCTGCGCCTGGCCTTGCTCGCCTGCGGCATCGGGCCTGGTGACGAGGTTATCACCACGCCTTTCACCTTCATAGCCACCGCCGAGGCCATCTCGCAGTGCGGCGCCCGGCCAGTCTTCGTAGATATCGACCTATGCACCTGCAACCTGGACACGGACAGGATTGAGGAGAAAATAACCTCCCGGACCCGCGCTATCCTTCCCGTGCACCTCTACGGCCAGGCGGTTGACATGGACCCCATCATGCAGCTTGCGCACAAATACAATCTCAAAGTCATTGAGGACTGCGCTCAGGCCCTTGGGGCGGAGTACCGGGGGCCGCAAGGTCGGCTCTCTGGGTGACGCCGGCTGCCTGAGCTTTTTCCCCAGCAAGACCCTGGGTGCCTACGGCGATGGCGGCATGGTGGTCACCAGCGATTCCGCCATCGCGGAAAAGGTCGACCTCCTCCGCCGGCACGGCGCCGGCGCGAGCTACCGCTATTCCGTCCCCGGGTTTAACAGTCGGCTGGACACCATGCAGGCGGCCATCCTCAGCGTCAAGATGAAAATGCTGAATAGCTGGATTGACCTGCGTCGCGGCAAGGCCGCCCTCTACGGCCAGCTCATGGAGGGGATAGAGGGAATCGAGCCGCTCCGGGCGGAAGACCCCGGCGGACACTCGTTTAACTACTACACGATTCGCGTCACCGGCCCGGGCCGGAGGGAGGGGCTTAAGGGCTACCTGGAGTCCAGGGGGATTCAGACGGAGGTCTATTATCCGCTCTCCCTGCATCTTCAGGAGGTATACAAATTACTGGGCTATAAGAAGGGTGATTTTCCCGAGAGCGAGCGGGCTCAGGAAGAAGTGCTATCCCTACCGATGTATCCCGAACTCAACGACGAACAAGTAGGCGAGGTGGTGGAAAGCATCAAAGAATTCCTGAGGAGACATGAAAAGCAACCCGTAACGGCAGCCGTATCTAAAGAAACGGGCTGATATCCAGGCTTTTATCCGTATGGAGTCAATTTTAACCATGTATCAGGGCCATAAGCTGGCTATCGTTGTACCGTCCCACCCGGCTACTACCCCGTAAGCTGTCTCGGGATATTCAAACTTAACAGTGTTCAGGCCATCAGGTTAAAAAGGCAAATGGGGACGGCGTGGGTAATGCCAGAGAAAAACTGGCAGGGCCTCCACGGATTCGGATTCCATGGGAGTATTTTCCTTCTCCCCTATCAGGCGCCCGCCTACTCGATGTACAGGGATTCCACCTTTTCCGGCAGGGGCACCCCCTCGGCGTCCCAGCCCATCAGGGCGTAATAGAAGCGCCGGGCCTTATCAAAGGCAGCCGGGTCGAGCTTCATATCGGCGAGGACCCCCGTCCGTTTTGGGCTGGAAGAAGCGCTTCGGCATCACGTCGTCGGCCGCGGTCAGCCCTTCCCGGAGGTTGAACAGCCGGAACACCGTCAGGATACGCTCGGCGATTTTCAACAACTCGGCCGGGCCGGTATCCCACCCGGTAACCGCCGCCAGGGTATCGGCGGCCAGCTGGTAGGAGTACCCCAGGAAGACGCAGGTCGCCAAGGAGTCGTCGATAATCGCCTTGGACTGCGACAGTTTGAACAGCTCCACCTTGTGGGGACCGATGTCCATGATGTTCACCGGCTCCAGTATGCCCATGGGATGAACCGGTTTCAGCATGGGCTCCTGCGCGAAAAAGGCGTCCATGATGTTGCAGCAGTGGTCAGCCCCGGCGGGCGTGACCATGAAGCCAAGCCCCAGCCCCACCTTGGTGCGAGGGTCGTGCATGCCGGCCTCCAGTCCCTTGACCTGCATGGCGAAGTCCGCCGAGCCTTTGCCGATTTTCTGCGCCATGCGGGCGGTCCCTTCAGCCAGGAGAGCGCCGATGCCCTCGCGCCGCGCGATGAGGTCGATGGCCTGGAGCATCGCCTCGGCGTTGCCGAACCTCAAGTCGATGCCGCCGGTATCCTTTTTAGTCAGCAGGCCCTTCTCGTAGCACTCCATGGCAAAGGCGATGACCGAGCCGGTGGAAATCGTGTCCAGCGAGTAGGCCCCGCACCGCTCGTTGGCCCGGATAATAACCTTGACGTCGGTCATGCCGCAGTTAGACCCGACGGCGGCTATCGTTTCGTACTCCGGCCCGCCGTAGGCGGCGTCCACCCGGTACGGCTCTTCGAAACGGACGGTCTTTTTACAGCGCACCGGGCAGGCGTAACAGCCGTCCATGCCGACCCACATGTCCGATTTCTTCATCACGCCGGCGTGTATCTGGTTGACCTCCGGGAACAGGCCATCGCGGAAGTTGCGCACCGGCAGGTTACCCACGGCCTCCATGCCCGGCAGTTCCGGGCCGCCGGTGCCGTACTCGGAAAAGTGATGGGGCTTGCTGAGGGACTGCCTTATCTCCTTGATGCGCTCGCGGTCCGCCACCTCGGGCAGGTGGTGCCCCCGGACGGCCACCGCCTTGAGGTTCTTGGAGCCCATGACCGCCCCGACGCCTCCCCGACCCGCGGCGTCATGGCAGCCGTGCATGATGCAGGCGTAACGCACCAGGTTCTCCCCGGCCGGTCCAATCATGGCCAGCTGAACATGGTCGTCGCCCAGCTCGGCGCGCACGGCGGCCTCCGTTTCCAGCGTCTCCTTGCCCCACAGGTGGCCGGCGTCCCTGATTTCCGCCTTACCGTCCTGTATCCAGAGGTAAACGGGCCTGGCGGCCTTGCCTTCGACGATGACGGCGTCATAGCCGGCCCGCTTCATCTCCGCCATCCAGAAGCCGCCGACCTCGGCCTTGGCGATACCGCCGGTCAGGGGCGACTTGGCGCCGACGCAGTGGCGGGCCGCCCCCGGCAGATTCATCCCGGAGACCGGCCCCAGGGCAAATATCAGCTTGTTGTCCGGCCCCAGCGCGTCCGTTCCCTTTTTCACCTCCTTCCAGAGGTAATAGGCCACGAACCCGGCGCCGCCGATGTACCGCCGGCAGAACAGCTCGTCAAGCTCTTCAGCCTTAGTGGTTCTTTTACTGAGATTTACCCTCAGGATTTTGCCGTTATAGCCGCCCGCTGTCTTCCTGGTCATTATTCCGTCTCCTTAGCTGAAAATTCCCCCGGATGAAGGTCCCGGTACATCCAGTATAAACAATACCTGCTGCAACCGCAAAGCGGGCTTATTTCAAAAGCCCTTTCTTATCCAGGTCCCGGGCGACATCCCCGAGCTGAAGCCTTTCCAGCCCGGCCCGCGTGGGGAGGCCGCTGGCAACATCCCAGCCGCGGCCGGCGTAATACTCTTGCTTCATCACCTCGAACGCTCCCCTATCGACGACGGCCCCTTGGCGGGATATCGTCTGCCCGCGACCGTCCGGGGCAAGGCAGTCGGCGTTGAAAAACAGCTCCCCCTGCTTCAGGGGCTCTTTGAAATAGTAGTCCAGCGGTGTGTCATCCCGGCGCGGTTCCCACCCCTCCCGGAGCAGCACCGCCCGCTGCATGTTGAAGATTCTCTCCCCCTCTTTTTGCAGCCCGGCGGCGTCCCGCTCTTTCCCGGTAATCGCCGAGAGAATCCGGCTTTCCAGTCCGGTCTCGCCGGTATAGCCGGCGGGGTAGTAGGCCAGGTTCATCGGCCACCTCATATCGCACAGGACGAGGCTTTCCTTGGCATAGGTGCGGTCCTGGATTACCCTGGCCGCCAGGGCCTTGCCTTCATAGGTGGAGAAGTCGCCGGCAATCTCGCCCCCCCAGAACTTCAGGGCCACGTCCCGGAGCTGGTCGTCGGAGAAGGAGGCGCCTTCCGCGCCGCCCGCCCAGCCGAGCCAGGCCATCACCGGCCCGGCCACGTCATGCAGCTCCTGAATCGGCCGCCTCGGCTCGGTAGCGTAGAGGAGCGCCGTCGTCATCATCATCCGGGGGTCGTAGTCCTTGGTCTCGCCGGCGCGCGTCCCAATGAAATGGTGCAGCATCGCTTTCGCTTCGGCGCCGACCGCTTCCGCCGCGGCGATGGTGCCCCGGGCGAGCGTATCCCCGAACCCCTCCCGGTACGAAATCATGCGGGTGAGCGCCTCGATGAACCCGGCGGTGCCGACACGGGAAACGGGAAGGCCAGTCTCACCTTCGCTCAAGAGGCCGTTGCGGTGGCAGGCGATAACCCAGCCGATGAGGCCCTTCATGACGGCGGTATCCAGTCCGTAGCCGTCGCAAAGCCGGATGGCCAGCAGCTGCACCTCGTTCCAGCCGCCGTAGCGCTCCGCCGCCTGGGCCTGATAGACGTTGGTCGGCTGGCAGAAGTGCTTGTAGCGCCGCCCGTCCTCCGCGGTGTACATCTGGCGGTCGCACCCGATGACGCAGCCGTAGCAGACGTGGGCCCTGGTCCGACCCGGTATTCCCCACATGGAAACGGGGGGTTTTTTATTCATTGCCCTGAGGTGTTCGGCCAGCCGGCGCAGTCGGGCCGGGTCGGCCGCGGTCGGCCGCTTCTTGCCCTCAACGACGACGGCTTTTAAATTCTTGGACCCCATCACGGCGCCGAGCCCGCCGGAGCCGGAGGCACCCTCGTCGGCAAGCACCGTGGCGAAGGTGACCAGGTTCTCGGCGGCCGGGCCGATGGTCAGGACGCTGGCCCCTTTCCCCAGCCAGGCCTGCAGGCCCTCGAAAACCTCCAAAGCCGACCCACCCCAGAGGTCAGCGGCATCCCTGACCTCGACGGTATCGTTACTGATGAAAAGATAGACGGGCCTTTCCGCCCTCCCCTGAACGACCAGGGCGTCGTATCCGGCGTACTTGAGCCACGTCCCCCATCTCCCGCCGAGGTTGGCGTAGTTGAAGGTCCCCCGCTCCCCCTCCGGCGATTTTCCGCAGATTACCCAGCGTCCGCCGGCGAAGCCGGGGAACCCGGCCACCGGGCCGCTGGCGCATATCAGGCAGTTCTCCGGGGACAGCGCCCCGGCTCCGGGGGGAACCATGTCCCAGTAGAGCCTGGCGGCCAGCCCCCGGCCCCCGATGAACCTGTCCACATAGTCGGCGGTGGGAAGCCGGGTGATTTTACCATCCGTTAAATCTACCTTGAGGACTTCCCCGGCGTAACCGTACTCAGCCATATTTGCCCTCGCCTGCTATTATGTCAACCTGTCTCCGCCCTCAGATTACCCCTTCCGCGGCCAGCCGGGCCCACTCTTCATCGGAGTAGCCGAGTACCTCGGTGTAAACGTACTCGTTATGCTCACCAATCAGCGTCGCCCGGCCGATTTCGTAGGGCGTATCGGACAAGCGAAAACACGGTCCGTGATAAAAGGGCATTTTGCCGGTCACCGGGTGCTCCCGCTCTTCGAAGAAATTATAGTGGGCCAGCTGCGGGTCTTCGGCCTGGTCCCGGGCATCGGCGACCACCCCCGCGGCCACCCCGGAGGCCTGCATTAGACCCATGACCTCGTGGGGGGAACGCCGGGCGGTCCATGCCTCGACGATGACGTTGAGCTCGTCTTCATTTCTTTTGCGGTCGGCCAGGGTGACGAACCGGGGGTCGGCCGTCAAAGATGGTTGACCGATGACCTCGCAGAAGCCCTGCCACTCCTCGTCCGTAAAGACGGCGATGGCGCACCAGCGGTCGTCGCCGAGGCAGCGGTAGATACCGTGGGGGGCCGCATAGGACAATCGATTGCCGTTGGCCCGGAAGTCCCGCCCGTTCACGGTGTAGTCGAGGATAAGCGGCGTCATCAACTGCAGCGAGGCCTCGTGCTGTGACTGGTCGATGTACTGCCCTTTACCGGTGCGGCGGCGGTAGTCGAGGGCGGCGATGAGGCAGATGGTATTGAACTGGGGGGCGATGAAATCGGTCAGCGCCCCGAAGGCGCCGGCCGGGGCCCGGTCCGGCCAGCCGATGATGGCGTCCACCCCGGACAGGGCGGTGAGGATAAAGCCCTGGCCGTGTTGGCCGGCCAGCGGGCCGGTATGCCCGTGCATGCAGGTGCGGAACATGATGATATCCGGCTTGATTTTCTTCAGGTTCTCGTAGTCGAGCCCCCATTTCTCCATCGTCCCGGTGGCGTAGCTGTCGGCGACGATATCCGCCCAGCCCACGAGCCGGCGGGCTATCTCCTTCGCTCCGGGGTGGTCCATGTTCAGGGTAATGTTATAGCGCTTGCCCGTCTGGGCGTAGGAGAAGTAGAAGCTGCGCTCCGGCTCCGGCAGGCCGTCCTTGAAGGGCCCCAGGCTCCTCAGGGCATCGTAGCGCGCCCGCGACTCCACTTTGATGATATTGGCCCCGTAGAACGCCAGCGGGTTAAGGGTGAAGGGCCCGGTGGCGGTCCAGGTGAAGTCCAGGATATTGACACCTTCAAAGGGTCGGCTTTCCATTAAAACAATACCCTCCCGGCGGTCACGTCAGATGACGCCCGCCGTCTTCAGGAGCTCCATTTCTTTCTTTGACATCCCCAGCTCTTTTTCATATATTTCCGGGTTATGCTCGCCGATGTGCGGCGCCCGGCGCCGTATCCCGCAGGAGCCGTCGGCCAGCTTGACGAAAGCGCCGGGATAGGTAATCCTGGCGTCCAGCTCCGGGTGTTCGACCTCCTGCCAGTACTGCCGGATTTTGAGCTGGGGGAAGGCCACCATGTCCCTGGGCGTAAAAACGGGGTAGAGCTGGATGCCCCGCTCCCGGGCGCCCCGCCACAGCTCCTCCTTGGTATGGTTCATGAAGAACCGCCCGAAGCTCTCCGTGACCGCGTCGGCGGCCTCCTGGGTGACCTCCGACCAGTTCCAGGTGGTCCAGTCCACGTTTTGCAGCGCCTCGCCGGCCAGGCCTTCCTCGATGACCCACTGCGTCAGCCCGTTGGTGCTGGGCAGCATACCCGGCTCCACGAAGGGGAAGAACTTGACGCCGCCGTCCCGGCAGGGGTAGCTCAGGGGGACGTTGATATAGGTCACCTCACCGTCCGGGCCGGTCCGGGGTCGCGGCCAGATTCTCCCCGAGCGCTTGACGATTTCCCCGTTGAGGGGCCAGAGTCCCTGCACCTCCGGGCCGGTGGCCCAGGCGAGGCCGAGGAGGGTGGGGGTATCGACGTACTGGCCCCGGCCGGTGATGCCCCGCTGAAACAGCGCCACCATCGCCCCGATAACCGCCTGCATGACGCTGAAAAAATAGGATACGGGATAGCTGGGACTCAGCGGGGGGCGGTCGGCGTCGCCGTGGACATAGCCGAGGCCGGAGAGGGCCCAGAGCACGATGTCCGGCGCCTTGAAATCCTTATACGGCCCCGTCTGTCCGAAACCGGTAATCGACGCCACGATGAGGCCGGGATTGAGTTCCTTCAGCGACTGGTACCCCAGCCCCAGGCCGTCCAGGTAGCCGGGGTCGAAAGACTCGATAATGATGTCGGCTTTCCGGCACAGCTTTTTAAATATTTCCCGCCCCCGGGCGGTGGCGATATCAAGGGTGATGCCCCGCTTATTGGTGTTGAACCCCATCCAGTAAAGGCTTTTTTCGGGGTGGGGCTCGTCATGATAGAACGGGCCGAGCTTTCGGGCGGGGTCGCCGCCCGGTGGCTCGATTTTGATGACGTCGGCCCCGAGGTCACCCAGCAGCTTACCGCCGAGGAAACCGCGCTCGCCGGTCAGGTCCAGCACCCGGTAGGGAGAGAGCATGCCCGCGTTTTTCTCGTCCATCGTTTCTCTCGGGGGGTCGTCAGCTACCGCCTATTCTTTGGGGTACTCGTAGAACCCCTTGCCGGTCTTACGTCCCAGCCAGCCCAGCGCCACCATCCGCTTCATCAGGGGCGGTGGGGCGTACTGGGGGTCCTTCAGCTCGTCGTAGAGGGCGCTGGCGCCGCGGTAGACGGTATCGATGCCGATGAGGTCCAGCGTCTGGAGCGGCCCCATAGGGTGCCCGGCGCCGAGGCGGAAAACGGTATCGATGTCCTCCGGCGTGGCGATGCCCTCCTGGACGAGCCGGACGGCGTTGAGCAGGTAGGAGGTAGAGATACGGTTGGAGATAAACCCCGGCAGGTCCTTGGCGGTGACCACCGTCTTCCCGATGGACTCGCCGAACTTTTTGGCTATCGTCGCCGTGCCCTGGCTGGTGGCGATGGTGACAATCATCTCCAGTATCTTCATGACCGGGACGGGGTTGGCAAAGTGCAGGCCGAGCACCTGCTCCGGTCGCCGGGTGGCGGCGGCGATATCCGCCACGGACAGCACCGAGGTGTTGGTGGCCAGGACGGCGTGTCCGGGGCAGACTTTATCCAGCCGGGCGAAGATGGCCTTCTTGACGGCCATGTCCTCGGTGGCCGCCTCGATGACTATATCACACCCGGAAAGCTCCCCGAGGTCGGTCGTGCCCCTGATGCGGGCCATCGCGGACTCTTTGTCCTGCGCGGAAATCTTCTCCTTGTCCACCAGCCGGCCCAGCACGGCGTCGATGGACTTCAATCCCTTATTCAGCAGCTCATCGCTGACCTCGGCGACGACGACGTTGTAGCCCGACTGCGCGCAGAGCTGGGTTATCCCCATGCCCATGACGCCGCAGCCGACCACGCCCACATTCTT
>JBDRFW010000102.1:0-3060 GCA_043818415.1 Chloroflexota bacterium
GGACAACTTCGCCTTCGTCTCCCAGCACATCGGGGACATGGAAAACCTGGAGACGCTGGAGCATTTTACCAATACCATCGGTCTCTACAAGCGACTGTTCCGAATCGAGCCGGAGATAATCGCCTGCGACATGCACCCGGAGTACCTTCCGACCAAGTACGCCAAAGAACTGGCGGAAAGAGAAGGCATAAAACTCTTTCCGGTGCAGCACCACCACGCCCACATCGTCGCCTGCCTGGCGGACAACGATGTGAAAGGGCCGGTCATCGGGGTATCATTCGACGGCACCGGCTACGGCCCCGACGGTCGGATATGGGGCGGGGAATTCATGGTAGCCGATTACAAGGAATTCACGAGGACGGCCCACCTGGAGTATCTGCCATTGCCCGGCGGCGCCCTGGCCATCCGGAAGCCCTACCGCACCGCCGCCGGCTACCTGGCGGCGCTCGGCATTGATTTTGACCCCGAGCTGCCCCTGTTCCAGTATATCGATGACGTAGAGCTAAAAGTAATCAAGGGCCAGATAGAGAATAATATTAACGCACCGCTGACCTCCAGCCTGGGTAGACTCTTCGATGCCGTGGCGGCGCTTACCGGCGTCCGGGGCGTCATCGACTACGAGGCCCAGGCGGCCATCGACCTGGAAACGGTCGCCGCCGATGCCGCCGGCGAGGACGGCTATTATTCCTTCGCCACCGCCGAGCGGGACGGCTTGAATATTATCGGAGTGCGCGATTTGTTCGTCGCCATCATTAAAGATTTACGAGTTAGCACGCCTACACCGGTAATCGCCGCCCGCTTCCATAACAGCGTCGCACAAATGATAACGGAGACCTGCCGGAAAATCTCCGCCGGGTCCGGTCTCGACCGGGTGGCGTTGAGCGGCGGGGTCTTCCAGAACCGCCGACTGCTCAGAAAGGCAGTAGCCATGCTGGAGTCGGCCGGGCTCCGGGTCTATACCCACCGCCAGGTGCCCTGTAATGACGGCGGAATATCCCTGGGGCAGGCGGTAATAGCCCACTTTAATAATCGTTTGGAGTAAGCACCATGAATAAAAAACGACTTGGCCCGCAGCCGATGCTCTGGCCCCACCCCGCCGTCCTGGTGGGAGCTAACGTAGACGGTCAGCCGGATTTCGCCGCCGTAGCCTGGGCCGGCGTGGCTGCCAGCACACCGGTCACGGTTACTGTAGCCCTGCAACACCATCGCCACAGTCTGAAGGGCATCTACCAGAACCGGACGTTTTCGGTTAACGTGCCTTCCGTCGACCTCGTTAAAGAGACAGATTACTGCGGCCTGGTCTCCGGCGCCAGGACGGACAAGGTCAAAGACTGCGGGTTCAAGGTATTTTACGGAAACCTTGATACTGCCCCGCTCATCGAGCAATGCCCGATAAATATGGAGTGCGAGGTACTTCATATCATCAACCTGGGAAGTCACGCGCTGGTTATCGGGAAGGTGGTGGAAACTCATGTATCTGAGGACTGCCTGACCAACGGCCAACCGGACGTCAATAAAGTCAAGCCGTTCACCTTTTTCCCCGGTAAATATCACGCTATCGGCGAGGCCTTCGCCGATGCCTTCAGCGTGGGAAAAGAGATTAACAAGCAGAGGTAAGAGACCATGTGTTTAGCCATACCGGCCCTGATAAAGACGATTAGCGGCCAGCAGGCCGAGGTGGACATTGAGGGGGTCACCCGCGATGTCAGCCTCCAGCTTACCCCCGACGCGAAGGTCGGCGACTACATCCTGCTGCACACCGGCTATGCCATCGGCATCATTGACCCCGCCGAGGCCGAGGAGACCATGAAGCTATTGAGGCAGCTGAGCGAGGCCAACTAATGGGGAGTTTAAGAGGGGCAAAGCCCCTCTTCTTAAAACCTCCCCCTCTCCTGATAACCTTGCCAGGAGAGGGGGACAGGGGGTGAGGTTATATTAAATAATCTTGCCAACACGGAAATGAGGAAAAAACTTGAAATACGTTGAGGAGTTCCGCGACCCCGCCCTCGGCAAAAAGCTGCTGGAAAGGATTCATCGGCGGTCGCGTAAGCCGGCCCGCCTCATGGAGTTCTGCGGCGGACACACCGTGGCTATCTTCAAGCACGGCCTGCGCCAGCTCCTCCCGGAGAATATCGAGATGCTCTCCGGGCCGGGCTGCCCCGTCTGCGTCACCGCCAGCGCCGACCTCGATAAGGCCATTGCCCTGGGCCGTCAGCCCGGCGTCATCATCACCAGCTTCGGGGACATGGTGCGGGTGCCGGGCAGTCGCTTCAGCCTCCAGCAGGCCAAGGCCGACGGCGCCGACGTACGCATTGTCTACTCGGCGCAGGACGCCCTGGCCATCGCCCGGGATAACCCGGAAAAGAATGTCGTCTTCATCGGCATCGGCTTCGAGACCACCGCTCCCACCATCGCCGCCTCCATCTTACAGGCGGAGCAGGAGAAGATAGACAACTACTACGTCATGTCCCTGCACAAGGTCTGCCCGCCGATAATGAAGGTTATCCTCGACCTGGGCGAGGTCAACCTCAGCGGTATCATCTGCCCCGGCCACGTCAGCGCCATCATCGGCTCCCTTCCCTACCGGTTCATCGCCGAGGACTATCGTATCGCCTGCGCCGTCTCCGGCTTCGAGCCGCTCGATATCCTGCTGGCCGTGGACCGGCTGGTGGAGCAGATTGAGAGCGACCGCCCCGCCGTGGAGATTGCCTACGGGCGCGGGGTGAAGCCGGAAGGCAACCCGGCCGCCCTCCGCCTCATGGATACCGTCTTCGAGACCGGCGACGCCAACTGGAGAGGCATCGGCGTGGTACCCGGCAGCGGGCTCGGCATCCGGGAAAAGTACGCGCGGTTCGACGCCGAAAGGAACTTCGACATCGACCCCGGCCCCACCCTTGAGCCGAGGGGCTGCATCTGCGGCAGCATCCTGCGCGGCGTCAGCACCCCGCTGGAGTGTAAGCTCTTCCGCGCCGCCTGCACGCCGGAGCACCCGGTCGGGCCCTGCATGGTATCCTCGGAGGGGAGCTGCGCCACCTACTACCATTACGGAAGTGATAACTT
>JBDRFW010000103.1:0-3186 GCA_043818415.1 Chloroflexota bacterium
GCGACGCAGGCAAAGGGAATCTTGAGGTCGCTGAACTTGATGTTGCCGCCCACGTACCCGGCAATCAGGTTCCTGATTTTCCGGCCCTTGAGCAAGCCCGTCTTGGGGAAAGACACGTCAAAGAGGGGGGCCGCCGTTTTCCAGTTGGTGTCCAGGACGTCCCGGGTAATCCGGTTGATGTCCTGGTCCCAGGCGTAGGCCGCCCCGACGACGGCACCGGAGCTGGTGCCGGTGATGATATCGATGGGGATTTTTTCATGGTGCAGCACCCGCAGCACCCCCACGTGGGCCATCCCGCGGGCCGCCCCGCCGCTCAGCACCAGGCCGACTTTCTTACCGCTCGACCCCACCGGACTCATCGTTACTCCCAGAGCTCCTCGATGTCCTTTTCCGCCTGCCCGGGGGCGTCCGGACCGGCATCGAGGAAGCTCTTGTAAGATTGGGCGGAGCCGTACTCGCGGGGCTGGAAGGCCACCGGCATGGGCACGGCGTGGCCGAAGATGAGGGCCTGCTGCTTGGGGGCCAGGCGGGCCAGGACGGACTTTAGCTCGCTCTTGCCGGAGACGCCGGCCAGGACGCTGTCGATGTCCTTCTCGTTGTCGAGGAGGCAGGTTATCTTGGTGCCCAGCTGAGACATGACCTCCTCGTCGATGCCGCTGGGGCGCTGGTCGATGACGAGCAGGGAGACGTTGTACTTGCGCATCTCGCGGGCGATGGTGCCGAAGATGGTCTTGCCGGCCACCTCCGGGTTGAGGAACTTGTGCGCCTCTTCGATGGTGATGACCAGCGGCCGCGGCTTCATGGCGTCGTTATCGGCGGCGATGGCCTCCTCCATGCGCTGCTGGTAGCGGGCGTAGATGCGGCGGGAGAGCATGTTGGCCACCAGCAGGTAGGCGGCGATTTCCCGGTAGCGCCCGAACTCCAGCACGACGTTCAGGCCGCGGTCGAGGCAGTCCAGGATTTGCTTGACGGTGTCCTCGTGGGCTTCCGGCACCACGAATCCCAGCCTCCCGATGGTGCCCAGGCCGCGCTTGAGGCTCTGGAAGGAGCTCTCGTGGATAGAGGCCTCTTTAAGCAATTCTTCCAGCTCCTCGTCGCTGCGCTGGATGACCTGCCGCAGCCAGTCCCGGCCGAGGCTCTTGCGCAGCTGGTAGGCGGCTTCCACGGCCAGCTCGGTGAGGTTAAGGGTAGCGCGGAGGATGGCGATGTCCTCCGGGGTGATTTCATCGAAGCCTATCTTCACAACGAAGTCGGTGCTGACCTTGCGGCGGCGCGAGCTTTCCTCGTCGAGGGTGAAGACGGCCACCTTGCTGCCGAAGAGCTGTTTCAGGCCCTTGACGGGCGGCCCGCCCTCGTGGGTGCCGGACCAGCCGTACTCGTTGTGCATGTCGAATATCAGGTTGACGGCCCGGCTCTTCTGGAGCATGCCGATGAGCAGGATGCGGGTGAGGAAGGTCTTGCCGGTGCCGCTCTTGCCGAAGATACCGTTGGAGCGCTTGACGAACTCCTCCAGGTTGAGGCAGAGCTTGGTCTCCATGTCCAGCGGGTTGCCGATGTTGAAGTGCTGCCTGTCTTCCTGCCCGAAGACGAGGTCCATGTCCCCCTCCGAGGCCAGGTTTACCGCCGAGAAGTGGGCGGGGATGGTCTTGACCGGCTGGGGACCTTCCAGCACGGTCGTGGCGTCGCCGCCGATGGTGAGCATGGGTGTGACGTGGATGGTCCCGAAGGTGCTGGTGCCGGTGAGCACCTCGGCGATAAAGGGGTCGGCGACGTCCGGGGGGGATATGGCGAGGCGGGGGTCGGTGACACCGAGGCTGACATCGGTAATCATGCCGAAGAAGCGGCGCTGCCGCCCTTCGATGGTGACGTAACGCCCCACCACCATGTCCTCCACCGAGACATGACTGTCCAGGCGGACGTCCACGCCCTTTTCCAGCGAGGCCGCCGTCACGATGCCGAGCCGGGGGGTCATTGTAGCCTCCCCAGGATATTTTTCAGGGTAATGAAATCGGCGCTGAGCAGGTTGGCTAATTCTTTGCCCGCCGCCACGAGGAAGGCGCGGGGGTCGTCGTGGGCGCGGCTCATCTGGCGCAGGGCGGCGGCGATAAGCTCCCCGGCGGGGACGGGCGGGGGAGCGCCGAGCAGGATATTGAGAAAACCGAAGGATAGGCTGAACTCCCTGACTTCGTCAGGTTGACATAAGTATACGAAGCCGTGGATGCGGGCGGGATACGGCGGCAGGTACTGGCGCAGGGCATCGCCGTCTTTATGTCCCACCACCGCCGCCGCAAACTCGCTGCGGAGGAGCTTGGAAAGCTGGGGGCTGGACTGGTAGACAGCTTCCTCGGTGGCCTCGTCCCGACCGCGCGCGATGGGACGGCGCCCCGGCTCCAGGCTGCTGGTGGTGGCCCCGGCGACGATGCCGTAGATATCGCCGGTGCGGACCAGGCTGCCGAGGGGCGGTAGCTCGTAAAGCTCGTAGCACTGGGCGGCGAACTGCGCGGTGCCGGCCTCGATTACTTCCGCGATTTTACTTGGCGGTTCAGGATTTATTTTACCTCACCCCCTGTGGATATTGGGGAAACTCCGTCTCCCTTTGTATCATACTCTAAGTCTGTGTCATTGCGAGCGAAGCGCGGCAATCCCGATGCCCATATTTGAGATTGCCACGGTCGTTTACACTCCCTCGCAATGACAACGTAAATTTAGATAATCGTGATTAAAGGGTTCCCCGTTCTATTTCTTCTTGGGTGCTTCCGGCTTCTTAGCCTTGTCCTGCTTGGGTTTCTTGACGTTCTTTCTGCCTTTACTGCCCATTGTTGACCTCCTGATTATTCAACCAAATTCTTGCTGGAATCTTTCCCCCGCCCTATATAATAGACCTCCTCCACCCTGACGGTGATAACGGCCTTGGGGTTGGCGTGGGGGAACCGGGTCTTGACCCAGGTGACGGTATCGTCAAAGAGTTTCCCCCAGGTCTCAACGCGCGCCTGGCCTTTAAGCTGGTAGCCGTAGTGGTCTTCCGAGCTCCAGTAGGTTACCGCCACCATCTGGTTTTCCTCCAGGTTACGCCGGGTCTTGTACATCAGGGTGTCCACCACGATTATTTCGTCGTCGGAGATGATTTTACCCAGGGCCACCGGCACGCCGTTGGGCTGGCCGTCTTTACCCGCCGTGGCCACGATG
>JBDRFW010000104.1:0-5264 GCA_043818415.1 Chloroflexota bacterium
TGGGCGAGGTGACCTGGACGATGGACGGCCCGCTGCACCTCTACGACGCCATCAGCTATCCCCAGACGGTCTGGCACAGAAAGAAGGACGACTGCGATGGTTTTGCTGTGCTGGCCGCGGCGCTGCTGCGGCAGTGGCGGCCGGACTCCCGCCCCGTTTTACTCACCGTCATGCTCCGTCCCGTTTCCAGGAGCCACACGGTCTGCGCCTTCCGGGCCCCAGGCGATGAAATCTGGTATTTTGATAACTCTTACCTGCGGCAGGCCAGCCTTCACACTTATACGGAAATCGTCAACGTGGTGAAGGGGGACGCGGAGCTCGTCTGCTGGGACGTGGTCGACCCTGTGACGCTGGAGACGATAGAGTTTCACCAGGCGGCGTAAGGCAACCGCCGCCGTTAATAAAAGACTATCGGAAAAGGAGGCAGCAGATGGCAACCTATATCATTCTGAGCCGGGTTACCCCCGGGGCTTTCCGTGACCCCGCCGACTTTAAGAAAATCGCCGAGACGGTGATGGCCAGGACCAAGAAAGAATGTCCCGGCGTGGTCTTTAAAAACAGCTACGCCACCTTGGGGCGGTTCGACTTCGTGGATATCGTGGAGTCGGACGACCTCGCCCAGGTGGAGAAGGTCGCCATGATTATCCGCGCCTGCGGGCAGTCGGAAACGGAGACCCTGCCGGCCACGCCCTGGCAGGAGTTTCTGGCCAGGCTTTGAGCCCCGACCCGTCTTGTAGTAGTATCATAATTAGACGGGTTACAGTCGGTTATCCTCAGGAGGTAGCTATGGAATGGCATGAGATGCTCTCGGACGGTTACGGACGCATCGAGGAGATTCTGGGTCGCGTCCTTAACGGTCTTAGCCAGGAAGACCTCGGGTTTCAGCCCGAGCCGGGCTGCAACAGTATCGGCTGGCTGGCCTGGCACCTGACGCGCGTCCAGGACGACCACATCTCCGACCTGATGAGGGAGGCGCAGCTCTGGATTAAGGACGGCTGGCATAAGAAGTTCCACCGCCCCGCCGACCCCAAGGACATCGGCTTCGGGCACACGCCGGAGGACGTGGCCGCTTTCCGTCCCCCGGATGCCGCCACGCTGCTCGCCTACCACCGGGCCGTCATGGCGCGGTCGCGGGCCTTCTTCCCCACCCTTTCCAAGAAGGACCTGGACCGGGAGCTCAACGAGCCCTGGTTCCAGCCGCTGCCGACCGTCGGGGTGCGCCTCGTCAGCGTCTTGGCCGATAACCTGGAGCATGCCGGCCAGGCGGCCTACGTGCGGGGCGTCCTGCAGGGCAAGGGCTGGCAGCCGTTTTAAAAGGTCGGTGCGGTCTCCGCTGTCGCGGTTATCCTGTTTGTAAAGGGGGTCCCCATGGAGGCACACGAAGCTATTGCCAACGGCTACGGGCACGTCCTGAGGGCGCTGGAGTACACCCTTGACGGCCTGACGCCGGAGGACCTGAACTGGCAGCCCAAGCCGGACTCCAACAGCATCGGCTGGCTGGTATGGCACCTGACCCGCTGGCACGATTTTCAAATCTCCCGTTTTATGGAAGAGGAGCAGGTCTGGATTAAGGGCGGCTGGTACCGGAAGTTCGGCCGTCCCGCCGACCCCCGGGACCACGGGCTCGGCCACAAGCCGGCGGACCTGGCCGGTTTCAAATCCCCGGATGCCGCCACCCTGCTCGGGTACCACCGGGCGGTGCTGGAGCGCTCGCGGCACTATTTCCCCACCCTCTCACAGAACGACCTCGACCGCATCATCGAGGGCACGCCCTTCAAACCCCCGCCGACCCTCGGGATGGCGCTCATGGGCACTTTAAGCGACGGCCTGCAGCATGCCGGCCAGGCCTCCTACCTGCGGGGCCTGCGCCAGGGCATGGGCTGGCACTAGCCCCATCCGGCAAATTCGCTATTCCCCACCGAAATTACCGGGAAAAAGTATTGACAAAAAGGTCGTTAATGTTTTAATATTTGCAATTGGCTGCAGGGGATGATGTCATGGGGCCGAAGTACGAGAAAGGCCAGAGGGTAATCATCCAGCCCGTCAGTGAGGGCATCTCACCGCGGGAGGATGATATCAAGCGGTACGCGGGGCAGGTCGGGGAGGTCTCCGATTTCTACTGGATAAGTCCTCGTACCGGCCAGGTGTTCTATATTTACAACGTGCGTGTGGATGACGAACGCAAAGAGGTGGTCGTCCACGAGGATGAAATCGAAGCCTGCCTGGCCTGAACGGCGGAAATCATGAAAAAGGCGGGTCGCCAGGAAAGGCGGCCCGTTTTTTACTAGGGGAGTGCGGAAAAGATGGAGGCGACGGGCGGATTCGAACCGCCGAATAGGGGTTTTGCAGACCCCCGCCTTAACCTCTTGGCCACGTCGCCGCGATGCGCCATTTCATTCTATTCTAAAACGGGAAATGATGCAAAATATCATTCCCGGTCGGTACCGGCTCCGGTCTTGGTCTAGCCATCGTCAAGCAACTGGTCGAGGCACAGGGAGGCAGCGTCCGGGTTAACCAGCCGGGTCGGCCGGGGGAGCACCTTTTTCTTCCATCTTCCGTACCATCGTTAAAGCTGGCGACTTTATCCTTTGTCTATTTCCTACCGGCAAACCGCTCGACGACGCCGACGAGCTCATTCACGTAGTCGTCGCTCTTTTCATCACGACCGATGGCATCCCGGACACAGCCACGGATATGGCTCCCGAGAATCATGCTGCTCACCTTCTGGGCCGCCGCGATAATCGAGGAAAGCTGGTTGAGCACGTCCACACAGTACCGCTCTTCCTCAATCATTCGTTGAATGCCCTTGAGCTGTCCTTCCATTTTTCTCAAACGGGCCAGTATATCCTTTTTTCCCTTAAGATAGGAAGGCATCAGCCTACCTCCTCTTATGTAATATGCCCATGGGGGGCATTATATTAATTATAAAACCATTTTACAGACAGGTCAAGTTAATAATATAATTAGCATATTATTTCAAATTGTTCGGGTTGTTCCAGGGTGGTTATATGCCCTATGGGGGCTGGGGGCATATTCTAATCTGAATCTAAGCTTTCTTTAATGGAGGTTTAAGCTAGCCGCACTAGAATTCATAATGAAGGGAGAACGCCAGCATGCATTGGAGAGTTGGCAATCTCAGGTTTCGGGATGCCAACCTTTTTCTGGCGCTGATGCTGTGGCTGTGCACTCTACCGCTGGTAATACTATTCGGCCTGCCCTTCCTGGGATTGAAAATAACCCTTTACCTGGCAGGACTTTTATTACTGGCTGACCTGCTGGCTTGCTGGTTCCTGTGCAATTTCCGAATATTTCACAAGCCAACGGGTGAGGATATCGAGAGGAGGAAGTGAAAATGGCGGATAAAAAAGATTTGAAGCGAGCGTCCATATCCATATCCATCGGCGGCATGACCTGCGCCTCGTGCGCCGCCAACGTGGAGACGGCGCTCAAGGGCGTGCCCGGGGTCGATGAGGTGGTCGTGAACCTGGGCACGGAGAAGGCGATGGTGCAGTACGACCCCGCCGTGGTCACGCTGGCCGCGATGAAAAAAGCGGTCGACGAGGTGGGCTACGAAGCCGTGCTCAGTACGGCCAACCTTAACGTTACCGGCATGACCTGCGCCTCGTGCGTGGAGCATGTGCAAAAGGCCGTGACCGACCTTCCCGGCGTCGTAAAAGCGGTGGTCAACCTGGCAACAAACAGCGCCAAGGTAGAATACGAACCATCCATCACCTCGCTGGCCGAAATAAGGAAGGCCATCAAGGACATCGGCTACGAGGCCACGGAACGCACCGAGGGGCAGGAAGCCCTGGACCGGGAGCAGGCGGCCCGCCAGCGCGATGTAAGGCGCCAGCTCATTAACCTCATCGTCGCCGGCACGCTGGGGATGCTGGTGATGATAGGCATGCTCCAGCCCTACTGGTTCTTTTCCAGCTTCGTCCCCGCCTGGCTCAATAACAAGGTAGTCCTGTTCTTCCTCACCACGCCGGTGGTCTTCGGGCCGGGACGGCAGTTCTTTATCAACAGCTGGAATGGCCTCAGACGCGGTCTGACCGACATGAACCTGCTCTACGCCACCGGTATCGGCGCGGCGTACGGCATCGCCGTGGTGAACACGTTCTGGCCCAACGCCGGGTTCGGCGGCAAGGAGGCCACCTTCTACGAGGCGGCCGCGCTCCTGACGGCTTTCATTATCCTGGGGAGATACCTCGAGGCCGTAACCCGCGGACGGACCTCCCAGGCTATCCGCCGGTTAATGAAGCTCCAGCCCAAGAAGGCGAGAGTCCTGCGGGACGGGGAAGAGGTGGAAATCACGGCGGAAGAGGTGCAGATTAACGACCTGCTGGCGATGCGCCCCGGCGAGGTCATCGCCGTGGACGGGGTAGTGGAGGAAGGATATTCTTCCGTGGACCAGTCCATGATAACCGGCGAGAGCATCCCCCGTGGAGAAGAAAAAGGGCGACGAGGTCATCGGCGGCACCATTAACAAGACCGGTGCTTTCAGGTTCCGGGCGACCCGCGTGGGCAAAGATACCGCCCTGGCCCAGATAATCAAGCTGGTGGAGGACGCCCAGATGACCAAGGCCCCCATCCAGAAGCTTGCCGACCGCGTGGCCAGGCATTTCATCCTGGGGGTCCATATCCTGGCCCTGGCAACGTTTCTTTTCTGGTTCTTCGTCGGTTTTGGCCAGTGGTTCACGCCGGAGAGCACCCTCGTCCTGACACCATATCACCTGACGGCGGTGGGCGCTTTCGGCTTCGCGCTGCTGGTATCGGTCACGGTGCTGGTCATCTCCTGCCCGTGCGCCCTGGGACTGGCCACGCCGAGCGCTATCATGGCCGGCAGCGGTAAAGGCGCCGAGTACGGTATCCTCTTCAAAGGCGCCGACGCCATGGAGGGCACCGCCCGACTTGATGCCGTTATCTTCGACAAGACAGGTACTTTAACCAAGGGAGAGCCGTCGGTAACCGACGTGCTGGCCTTAAAACCTCTAACGGAGAATGATGTACTGGAACTGGCCGCCGTGGCGGAGAAGAACTCAGAGCACCCCCTGGGCGAGGCCATCGTGCGCGGGGCGCGGGAGCGCGGCCTGGAACCGGAGGACGCCACGAGCTTTAACGCCATACCCGGCCACGGCGTCGAAGCCAGGCTGGACGGACGCGGTATCCTGCGGGGCAACCGCAAGCTCATGACGGAGCGCAAGGTGACCTTCGACGGCCTGCTTAAAGAGGCGGAGCGCCTGGAGAACGAAGGCAAGACGGCC
>JBDRFW010000105.1:0-19831 GCA_043818415.1 Chloroflexota bacterium
GCCCCCCACCTCCCCCCTCGAAAAACTCCACAATGAGGGCAAGCTGGAGGTGGAGACGGTGCCGCAGGGCACGCTGGCGGAGAGGATAAGGTGCGCCGCGGGCGGCCTCGGGGGTTTCTACACCCCGGTGGGAGTGGGCACGGTGGTGGCGGAGGGCAAGGAGAGCCGGGTCATCGACGGGTGGGAGTACCTCCTGGAGCGGCCGCTGAAGGCGGACTTCGCCCTGATTAAGGCGCATAAGGCCGATACGCTGGGGAACCTGGTCTACCGGCAGACGGCGCGCTGCTTCAACCCGGTGATGGCCACGGCCGCTGCGGTCACCATCGTCGAGGTGGACGAGGTGGTGCCGGTGGGGAAACTCGACCCCGAGGCGGTGGTGACGCCGCACATCTACGTCCACCGCATCGTGGAGGTGCCGCGGTGAAGGAAAGGCTGGACGAACAGACGATTGCCCTGCGGGCGGCCCGGGAGTTCGCCGACGGCTCGGTGGTCAACCTGGGCTACGGCATGCCCGGCCTCTGCGCCAACCTCATCCCGGAGGGCAGGACGGTCTACTTCCAGAGCGAGAACGGCATGCTGGGGTTCGGGGGGCTGGCCGCCGACGAGGAAAAGGACTACGAGCTGATAAACGCCTCCGACCAGCCGGTGCTGCCCCTGCCCGGCATGAGCTTCTTCGACAGCGCTCAGTCCTTCGACATGATACGCGGGGGGCACATCGATACCGTCGTCCTCGGGGCCTACCAGGTCTCGGAGAAGGGCGACCTGGCCAACTGGGGCCGGCCGGGCCGGCCGGCCACGGGGATGGGGGGAGGCATGGACCTGGCCGTGGGGGCGAAAAGAACGATAGTCACCATGCTGCACACCACCCGGGAAGGCGGGCCGCGCATCGTCAAAGAGTGCACCTACCCCCTGACGGCCAGGGGGTGCGTCAGCCTGATTATCACCGACATCGCCGTCATCGAGGTGACCGGGGAGGGGCTCCTTCTCCGGGAGGCGGCCCCCGGCTGGACCGTCCCGGAAGTGCAGGCATTGACCGAGGCCCGGTTGACGCCGGCCGCCGATTTAAAGGAAATAGAGCTTTAACGCCGCCCCGACAGGAGGTAATATCATGGAAGTGGTCGTTCCCGCCAGGCCCGAAACGATAAAACTGGATACCGACCGTACGGCATTAATCGTCGTGGACATGCAGAACGCCTTCGCCAAGAAGGGCGGGATGCTGGACGTCCTGGGGACGCTCGACGCGGCCCGGGCGGAGCGCGTCATCGCCGCCGATAAAAAGGTATTGGAGGCCTTCCGCCGCAGGGGACTGAAAATCATCTTCCTCCGCATGACCTACGGGCCCAACCTGGCCGATGCCGGGTGGCCGGAATCGCCCAACTACTGGAAAGAGGGCGGCGTGGTGGCCATGCGCCGCAACCCGGAGTGGAAGGACAGGTTTCTCACCATCGGCACCTGGGACTGGGAGATAATCGACGAGCTCAAACCGAAGCCCGGCGAGACCGTCATCAACAAGAGCCGCTACAGCGGCTTCGTCAAGACGGAGCTCGATGACGTCCTGAAAAAGGCCAACATCAAGTACCTGGTCTTCATCGGGATAGCCACCAACGTCTGCGTCGAGTCTACCCTGCGCCACGCCTATTTCCAGGAGTACTTCCCGGTGCTGGTCAGTGATGGCTGCGGCAACGTCGGGCCGGAGTTCATCCAGGATGCCACCATCACCAACGTGGCGTCCTTCTTCGGGTGGGTGGCCACCGCCGACGACCTCATCAAGGCCCTGGGGTGACATCATCAAGCACGGAAGGGGTGAGATACAATGGACAAATCGAATCTGTTCGACCTGGCGGGAAAGGTGTCCCTGGTCACCGGGGCCGGCAGCGGGCTGGGCCGGGTTATCTGCGAGGCCATGGCGGAGCACGGCGCCGACGTGGTCTGCTCGGACATCAACGAGGCCTGGGCCAGAGAGACGGCCGCCCTGATTGCCAAGCACGGGGTAAAGACGCTGGTGGTCAAGGCGGACGTCTCCAGGCAAGATGAAGTAAAGGCCCTGTTCAGCCGGGTAGACCGGGAGTTCGGGAAGCTGGACATCCTCTTTAACAATGCCGGGCTGGCCACCAAAGGCTCGTTGCTCCATGAAATGCCGCTGGAGGACTGGAACAAGGTCATCGGCGTCAACCTGACCGGCACTTTCCTCTGCATGCAGGAAGGCATCAAGCTGATGCTGCGGCAGCAAAGCGGCTCCATCATCAACATGGCTTCGATACTGGGACTTACAGCCGCCGACCCGGATATCCTGGCCATCAACCACTACATCGCCTCCAAGCACGGCGTAATCGGCCTGACAAAAACGGCGGCGGTGCAGTACGGGCCGGACAATATCCGGGTAAACGCCATCGCCCCCGGCTTCTACGCCAACACCAGGCTCGGCGACCCGGAGCAGAGGACCGGGGCAGTCGCCAAAGCCTGGGCCGAGAAGGTAATCGCCCTGACCCCCCTGAGGAGGATGGCCGAGCCCGAAGAGCTGAAAGGACTGGCGGTCTTCCTGGCCTCGGACGCCTCCGGCTTCGTCACCGGCGCCACCTACGTCACGGATGGCGGCTGGACCGCCAAGTAACGATGTTGCCCACGCGAAGGAGGCAGTTATGTCGTCGATATTGAAGGACAAGGTAGCCATCATCACCGGGGCCGGCCGCGGCCTCGGCAAGCAGTTCGCCCTGCGCTACGCTGCGGAGGGGGCCAGGCTGCTGCTGCCGGATATCAGCCTGGAGCGGGCGGATGGGACGGCCAAGGAAATCAAGGCCAGGGGCGGGGAGGCCTACGCCATGCTGACCGATATCTCCGAGGAAAAAGATACGCAGAAAATGGCGGAGGAGGTCATGCGGCGCTACGGTCGGGTGGATATCCTGCTCAACAACGCCGCCATGTATTACGGCATCGCGCGGCGGGAGTGGGACGCCTGGACGGTGAAGGACTGGGACCGCATGTTCGAGGTGAATGTGCGGGGGACCTGGCTGTGCTGCAAGGCCATCGCCCCCCTGATGAAAAAAGCCGGCAAGGGCAAGATAATCAATATCGCCTCGGACGTGTTCCTGGTGCCGGGGGCCGTCCAGCTGCTGGCCTACGCCTGCAGCAAGGCCGCGGTGCACACGCTGACGCAGGCGCTGGCCCGGGCGCTGGGGCCCTCCGGCATCAATGTCAACAGCATCGGCCCGGGGTTCACCGCCACCGAGGCCAGCCTGGGACAGGATGGCAACAAGGCAGCCTTCGACGCCACCATCGAGGGGCAGTGTTTAAAGCGCCGCGAGGAGCCCACCGACCTCCCCGGCACCGCCGTTTTCCTGGCCTCGGCGGACTCCGACTTTATGACCGGGCAGTACCTCATCGTCAACGGCGGACACGTGATGCTGTGACAGCTTTTAAGCTGTAATATTATGTCAATTAACAGGAGGCAAGCCAATGTACCGCGGGGGATATGCCGGCAAGATACTGAGAATCGACCTGAGCGATAAATCGGTCAAGGAGGAAAAGGTCCCGGAGGCGCTGGCGCGCCAGTACCTGGGCGGGGCCGGTTTCGCCATTAAGTACCTCTACGACGAGCTGAAACCGGGTACCTCCGCCCTCGACCCGGCCAATCGCCTCATCTTCGCGGTGGGGCCGCTGACCGCCACCGGCGTCGCCTGCTCCAGTCGCATGGCCGTCGCCGCGAAGTCGCCGCTGACGGGCGCCATGGGCCTGGCCCTGGCCGGGGGACACTTCCCCGCGGAGCTGAAGATGGCCGGCTACGACATGCTGATTATCCAGGGCCGGGCAGAGAAGCCAACCTACATCAGCATCAAGGACGGAGAGGTCAAGTTCCGCAGCGCCGAGAAGCTGATGGGCATGATGACCACGGACACCCAGCTCTTCATCAAGGAGGAACTGGGCGACCATAATTTCCGGATTGCCTGCATCGGCCCGGCCGGGGAGAGGGTCGTCCCGATGGCCTGCATCGTCAACGAGCGCCGGGCGGCGGGACGCAAGGGACTGGGAGCGGTGATGGGCTCCAAGAACCTCAAGGCCATCGCCGTGCGGGGCCACCACCGACCGGCCATCGCCGATGCCGAGGCCTTCAGGAAGGCCAGGCAGGCCATGAACAAGGCCATGAAGGACAGCCCCGTCCTCTACCCCGCTTTCTCCAAGTCCGGCACGCCCATGGTGGTCGATTCCACCAGCGAGATGGGCATTTTCTCCATTAAAAACTGGTCGGCCACCGGGGAAATTGACATGGTGGGAGGGCTCGGCGATGCCGCCCAGGCGAAGGCCATCGTCAACCGGCAGCACTGCCACGACTGCCCGGTGGGGTGCAGCCAAGTCAAGCTGGTAACGTCCGGGCCCTACGCCGGCTACCTCAGCGAGGGACCGGAGTTCGAGACGACCTACTCGCTGGGGAGCCAGGTCGGCGTGGACTACCTGCCGGCCGTCATCGCCGGCGACCGCCTCTGCGATGAGTACGGCATCGATAGCATTTCGGCCGGCGTTGCCGTCGGCTGGGCCATGGAGCTCTACGAGAAGGGCATCATCACCAAAAAAGATACCGACGGCCTGGAGCTGAAGTTCGGCAACCACCAGGCCATGATAGAGATGCTGCGCCGGATTGCCTACCGGGAAGGCCTGGGAGACCTGCTGGGGCAGGGCACCAAGAAAGCCGCTGCGAAAATCGGCAGGGGCTCGGCGGACTTCGCCATGCAGGTCAAGGGCCTGGAGATGCCCGCCTACGACGTCCGCGGTGCCAAGGCGCAGGGCCTGAACTACGCCACGTCCTACACCGGGGCCGACCACAACCGGGGCTACGCCTTCCAGGAAATCTTCGATATCCCCATCCCGGAGAAGGTGGACCGCAACGCCATCGAGGGCAAGGGCCGACTGACCAGGTGGAACCAGGACGTCCGCGCCGTTACCTGCGACTGCGCCACGATGTGCGCCTTCCTTCTCGACATGGCCGTTCCGGGCATCGCCTGCCAGAACACCGCCGACCTGGTCAATGCCGCCACCGGCATGAACCTTACGGACAAAGAAGTTGAGAAAATCGGGGAAAGGCTGAACAATGTCGCCCGCCTCTTCAACATCGGCGAGGGTTTCACCCGCAAGGACGACAGCTTCCCCCGGCGCATCATGACCGAAGCCATCAAGGCGGGCAAATCCAAAGGACAGCTCATCAGCCAGGCCGACCTCGATGCCATGCTCGACGAGTATTACGCCGAGCGCGGCTGGAACAAGACCGGCACCCCAACCCCGGCCAAGCTCAAGGAGCTGGGCATCAAATCACGGTAAGAGGTAACGACTTGGCGGAGACAAAATACGACAAGTACTTCATCAGGGGGCCCAAGCCGGGGGAGACCCGGCCGGCGTTCCTCGACGCGGTGGCCTACCTGGACGACGACGTCATCAAGGGGAGCTTCTATTTCAACTGTGTTTACATCCGGCCGGACCACGTCCCCCGGGTACACGGCCCCCACACCCACCCCCACCCGGAAGTCCTGGGGTACTTCGGCATCGACCCGGACCACCCCTTCGAACTGGGGGCGGAAATCGAGCTGAGCATGGGCGAGGAACTGGAAAAGCACGTCTTCACCCAGTCCACGCTGGTCTTTATCCCGCCGGGCCTGGTACACTGCCCGATTCGGTACAATAAGATAGAGCGTCCCTTCATCTTCATGTACTCCATGCCGGTGAAAAAGCTCCTGGAGAAGTCCTACAAGCACCTGGTGCCGGAAGACGAACGGGACGCGATGGTCTTTTTCGACACCTAGTCGACGCGATACCGGCCGGCTTGAGGTTCCGCAATTGCGCAATATAACCGGATAGGGGAATAACATCATGACCGAATTCGGGTACGCCGGGGAAATTCTCAAGGTAGATTTGTCCGACGGCAAAATCAGCCGGCTGCCCACCTCCGGCTACGCGGAGAGGTTCCTGGGTGGGCGGGGCATCGCCGCCCGGCTCTACTGGGACCTGGTGCCGCCGGAAGCCGGCGCCTTCGACGCGGCTAACTGCCTGGTATGCGCCAGCGGCCCGGTGGCCGGATTTCCCGGCTTCGCCGGGTTCCGCTGGGTAATCTGCGGGAAATCGCCCGCCGGGGAGACGGACTCCTTCTCCTACGCCAACCTGGGGGAGCGGTGGGGGGCCTGGCTGAAGTACGCCGGCTACGACGCGCTGGCGGTGACGGGTAAAGCGGAGAGACCCGTCTACCTCTACATCGATAACGACACCGTGGCCGTCAGGGACGCCGCCGGACTCTGGGGGAAGACGACCTTCGAGGCCGCCGACGCCCTGAAGGCCGAGCTGGGGAAAGACGTCGCCTTCCTGACCATCGGCCCGGCCGCCGAGAACCTCGTCACCTTCGCCAGCGTGCTCTCGGACCGGGGCACCTCCGGCTCCGGCGGGCTCGGCGCGGTGATGGGGTCGAAGCAGCTCAAGGCTATCGTCGTCACCGGGCACAAAAGGCCGGTCGCCGCCCACCCGGAGAAGCTGCCGCCACTGGTCAAGCTTATCCGGGACATGAGAAAGACCAGCTCCATGGCTTCCCCACCCTGGGCGCTGCCCGGCATCACCCGCGACCATATCTGCTACGGCTGCGGCATCGGCTGCTCCCGCCGGGTCTATACCGGCCCGGACGGCCAGCGCTACAAGTCCTTCTGCCAGGCCTCCAGCTTCTATAGGGGGCACGTCATGGACTACTACGGAAAGTGGAACGAGGCGCACCTGCTCTCCATCCGTCTCTGCGACGCCTACGGGTTTGATACCTCCGTGATGCACGGCCTTATCGACTGGCTGGCGGCTTGCTACCGGGAGGGGCTGCTCACCGAGGAGTCAACCGGCCTGCCGCTCTCCAGGATAGGCAGCGCCGAGTTCATCGAGGCGCTGACCCGGAAGATTGCTTACCGCGAGGGTTACGGGGATATCCTGGCCCGGGGCACCATCTTCGCCGCGGGGGAGGTCGGCGGAAAGGCCGGGGAGCTGCTGGTGGAGGCCGTGGCCACCCGGCGGAGCGAAACCAGGGACTACGATCCCCGGCTGCTGCCGACCACGGCGCTGCTCTACGCCACCGAGCCGCGGCGGCCGATAAGTCAGCTGCACGAAATAAGCATCATGCTGCTGGCATGGCTGAACTGGGCCAGGAAAAACGAGGGCGCCTTTTTCTCGAGCGACGACTTCCGCGAGGCCGCCGCCAGGTTCTGGGGCAGCGCCGCCGCCGCCGATTTCTCCACCTTCGAGGGTAAGGCGCTGGCCGCTAAAAAAATCCAGGACCGCACCTATGCCAAGGAAAGCCTCGTCCTCTGCGACCTCCGCTGGCCGATGACCTGGGCCAACCACGCCGGCGGGCACGTCGGCGACCCCACCCTGGAGAGCCGGATTCTCTCCGCCATCACGGGGCAGGACATCGACGAGGCCGGGCTGAATAAAATCGGGGAAAGAATCTTCAACCTGCAGCGGGCGACACTGCTGCGGCAGGGGTGGCCGGGGCGCGAGGGCGACCGCCTGCTCGACTACTTCCACGAGGAGCCTCTGCGGGAGGGAGAGGTCTTTTTCGACGCGGAGGGCATCGTGCCGGGCAAGGACGGCCGGGTCGTTTCCAGGCTCGGGGCAGTCGTCGACCGGGGGGAGTTCGAGAAGGTGAAGAGCGAGTATTATACCCTGCGGGGCTGGGATACCGCGAGCGGCCTGCCGACCCGGGCCGGGCTGGAAAAGCTCCGGCTCGAAGACGTGGCCGCCGACCTGGCGGGGCGGGGACTTTTGAAGTAGATGACAGACGTTCGTTCCCGGCAGCGCTGGTACGTGCTCGGCCTGGGGTCACTCATCGTCATGGTCGCCTACGGCACGTCCAACGCCTGCATGCCGGTGCTCTTCAGCGAGATTGCCGGTAAGCTCGACCTGAACATCGTGCAGCTCGGCTCGGTGTGGGGCCTCGGCCCCGTGGCCGGCATCTTCAGCATCCTCATGGCCGGCGTGGTGGTCGATCGCTTCGGGGTGAGGCGCACCATGGTCCTCACCTGCCTGCTGGCCGGCATCTTCGGCGCCCTCCGGGGACTCTCGGACAGCTTCCTCACCCTGATGATTACCTCGCTGCTGTTCGGGTTCGCCAGCGAGGCGGTTCCGGTCGTCTTCATCAAGAGTGCCAGCCTGTGGTTCCACGGGCGCGGCCTGGGAACAGCGCAGGGAATCGGCTCCGCCTGCGTGGGAGGCGGGATGATGCTGGGGGCCCTGCTCAGCGCCACGGTCCTTTCACCCCTGCTGGGCGGCTGGCAATACGTACTTTTCCTCTACGGGGGCATCACGGCGCTGGTTGGCGTGCTCTGGTTCCTGACTGTCCCCGACCCCGCCCCGTCAGCCGCGGCCGCCGCCATCCCGGGCCAGCACACGCCGCAACGAGCCATAGGGCACGTCATCCGCACGCGGGGGGTCTGGCTCGTCGCCCTGGCGATGATGGGCTTCGCCGGTGGCAACCGGGGGTTCAGCGGCTACCTGCCTCTCTACCTCCGCAACCGCGGCTGGACCCCGGCCGCCGCCGACGGCTCCATGGCGGCCCTCGCGGCATCAGGGACAGCGGCGGCGGTACCCCTCTCCCTGGCCTCCGACCGGCTGGGGTCGAGGAAAGTCATGCTGCTGCCGGGCTTGCTGGTGACCGCTATCAGCGTTGGCCTGCTCTCCGTGGTGACCGGCCCGGCGGCCTGGCTCCTGGCGGTCTTGGCGGGGCTCTTCCGGGACATGATATGGGCGGTGGCCGCCACCATGGTCGTGGAAACGGACGGTATCGGGCCGGAATACGCCGGAACGGCAGTGGGGATTGTCCATGCCTCGAGCCGGGTGGGCTATGCCTTCTCGCCGTCGGCGGGCAACAGCCTGGTGGCGATTAACGCGGGGCTGCCCTTCGTTTTCTGGGCGGTGCTGGCGGCGGCGGCGCTGCTCGCGTTCTCTTTCGTGAAAGAGACGGGGCAGGGGCGGCAGCACCGCGCCGCCGTGTAAGGACCGGACTACTCGACGAATACCTTGACCTTCTCCCCCCGGCCGCTCTCCACATCAACCTGCATATCGCCCAGCGCCTCGATGAGCTCCTCGATGTCCCCGGACTTGATGCTGCGCAGGTCGAAGTTGATGCCCTTTTCCTTCAGGGCGTCATTGACCTTGTCATAGGCCTGAGGCGGTATCAGTGAAGTCAGCTTGATGCCGGCGCGTATCAGGGACATGGGCACGCGCACGTTGACGCGGTCGTAGTTGCCGGCTTTTTCGCTCTCCGGGTTGGGCACCACGGTGACGCGCAGGTACTTGGGCTTGTCTCTTTTCTCCCTCTCCACCCGGACGTCGGCCCCGCGGCCGCCCTCCCCGGCATCGATCAGGTTGAGGAGTCGGTAGGCTTCGTCAGCGCTGATCTTGTTCTCGGCGAGCATATCCAGCACCTTTTTCTGGTTCTCGGTCATGGCAGTATCCTCCTTTACCCGTCTAGACGACGGAAACAAATACCAGTTCGTTGTTTCTCCGGATATCGACTTCTAGGCCGCGCATGGAGCAGAGCAGGCCCCAGGACACCCCGAGGGTCCGCAGCGCCAGCCGGCCCCAGCCGCTCGGCCAGAGGACGAGGATGGCGATGAGAATCAGCGGGGAGAGGATAATCAGGACCACCAGGGCCACCGGCAGCAGCAGGAAGAGCGGCAGCCAGATTCCGAATCTCCGGTCCTCTTTCTGGAAACGCAGCTTCATCAGCAGGGGCGGTCGGCTCATTGTCCCAGCCTCCTTATCGCCTCCTCGGCGGTGATATCGCCCCGCTCCAGCTCGGCGATGACCTCTTCCTGCGGGGAGACGGCCACAATCTCGACGAACTCTAGCTGCCGGGCGATGCGGTTGATGCGGTTCTTGACGGTGGGGTAGCTGATGCCGAACATCTTCTCCATGTCCTTGATGGAGCCGTGGCAGTGGACGAAGGCCATGACGAAGACCTGGTCCTCGGCGGAGAGGTTGGCCAGGGGCGGCAGGGCAAAGCTCCCCTCGATGGCGATATCGCTGTCCGCCAGGCGGACCCGCTCTACCGTTATCGGCTTCCCCTGGGTCATCTTCGTCAGTTCCTGCCAGTCTTTAGCCATTTCCCGTCACCTTCTTTAAGTTTTCAGCCACCCTGGATTGATTTTGTTCAGCGCTAACTTAATTATCTTAATATATTATAATCGGAAACATTGATATTGTCAATACCCTGTTTAATTATTTTTATAAAATTCGTCGCAAAGCTTGATTTTCTTAATAACCGCCCGGCGCCATTCCGCAACCGAGCATTGACGCACTTACGCAATTGCGCTATAATTCCCGCGGGGTAAGGAGAGGTCTCTTCATGTCCGTCATCTGCATCGCCAACCAGAAAGGCGGCGTCGGCAAGACGACCACGGCCGCCGCGCTGGCCCAGGGCCTCAGCGAGCACAAGAAGCGCGTGCTCCTGATGGACTGGGACCCGCAGGCCAGCCTGACCGTCAGCCTGGGATACAACCCGGACAGCCTGAAGCTCACGTGCTACGACGTCCTGACGAGCGTCATCAGGAACAACGGCCGGGTGGCCATCGGCGACGTTACCCTGAAAACGGACAACCCGTGCATCGACCTCGTGCCGGCCAACATCGAGCTATCGCAGGCGCAGCTGGACCTCGTCAACGCCTTCACCCGCGAGCTGATACTGAAGGAGATGCTCGAGCCCGTGCGCCGGGACTACGATTACATTATAGTGGACTGCCTCCCCAGCCTGGGGCTGCTGACCATCAACGCCCTTTCCGCCGCGGACAGCGTCCTGATACCCTTGCAGTCCGACTTCCTGGCGATGAAGGGGCTGGCGCTGCTGCTGACCACCATCATGCGCGTCCAGGAAAAGATTAACCCGTCGCTGGAGATACTGGGAATCCTGTTCACCATGACCAACAACCGCACCCTGCACAGTCGGGAGGTCATCGAGGTTACCAAGCGGGCCTTCGGCGACCGTATCCGGGTGTTCGATATCACCATCCCCACCAGCGTCCGTTTCAAGGAGGCCCCGGCCGCCGGGATGTCCATCCTCACCTACGCCCCGAAGTCGGAGGGGGCCGATGCCTACAGATTATTCACGGAAGAGGTGCTGCATGAAAAGAGCTAAGGTAACCGAGGAGCTTGCCTACGGGACCGCCCTGGACCGACTGACCGGCGGCGAACGTCCGGCCGCGGTAAAAACACCGGAGCCGCAACCCGCCCCGCCGCCCGCCTCACCGGCGCGGGGCGCGATGATAAAGCTGTCCGTCTTTCTCCACCACGAGGAGGACGCCTACCTTGAGAACCTGGCTTCCACGGCCAAGTTCAGCGGGGGCAAGAAGCTCAGCAAGACGAAGCTCATCGAGGCGATGGTGCGGGCCTTCCGGACGACCGTCCTTGACGTGCGGGGTGTCCGTGACGACGCGGAGCTGCTCAAGAGGGTAACGGCGCAGCTGCGCCAGGAATGGTAATCGTAAATATGTATGTGCGAAAGATTGACGAAAACCACGGGGTCTGGGCCGTAAATTTTCAGGCCGTTTTGGCGGGGATGGAGAATCGGTCAAATACCGGCACCAAGGGCTTAATATTTGATTCTAGGCGTTCTGGCGGGGTCCTGGCGGGCGGGCGGGAGAGGATACTGGTATTCATCTCCGGGAGGGGGGCGGGGTGAGTGAAGCGGAACCTTTTCATCAGCTCGTTATGGTTTAAAGCCGCATCCACGCGCGGTGTCTCCACTTTCGGGGCTACCTTCGGCGCTATTTTCACCGGGACCACGCGGCAGATTATTTTGGCCATATCGATGCCTTCGGGGTCGTAGCCGGGGCGGTCGCCGCCAAACTCCTGGCGGGTAATCTCAATATTCTCCATCTCCGAGGCGCGATAGAGCTTCCACCCCACCACCTCCCGCAGCTCGCTGTAGCCGCCGGTCTGGTAGCAGATGAGCGACTCGTTATCGGCGCCAGGCATGACCACCCCCAGGCAGAAGGGCTCCACGGTGCGGTAGCCGCCGTGATAGTAAAACTCGATGACGCGCCGGCTCCTGATGGCCGCCCACAGCGCCTCCCGGTTCTTATCCCTCCTGGTGGTGACGTGAAGCAAGTCCCTGATGGAAGGCATTTTAGACGGCTACTACCTTACCCGTATCCTTGCCCTGGGTTCCGCCACCACCTCCCCGATGATGGCCGCCTCCGCCACGCCTTCCCCGTGCAGCTTCTCCAGCAGCATCCAGGCCTTTTCCCGGGGCACGGCGATGAGCAGTCCGCCGGAGGTCTGGGGGTCGTAGAGGATATCCTGTAAATATTGGGGCACACCTTCAGCCATATCCACCATACCCTGGCGGAACTCCCGGTTGCGCTGGAGTCCGCCGGGAACCATGCCCTTCTCCGCCAGCTCTTTAGCCTCGGGGAAGACGGGAACAGCGGCCGAATCAATCACCATGCCCACTTCCGTGCCTTCGACCATCTCCGAGGCATGGCCGAGCAGGCCGAAGCCGGTGACATCCGTGCAGGCATTTACGCCGACCCCCAGCATCAGTTCCGAGGCGGTGCGGTTGAGGGCGGTCATCGACTTCACGACAAGAGCGATGGCACTATCGCTGGCCGTACCCTTCTTAATGGCCGTGCTGATTATCCCCGTCCCCAGCGGCTTGGTCAGGATGAGGCGGTCGCCGGGCCTGGCCCCGCCGTTGTGGACCACTTTATCCGGGTGGATGGTGCCGGTGACCGCCAGGCCGTACTTGAGCTCGGGGTCGTCGACGCTGTGGCCGCCGACCAGCAGCACCCCGGCCTCATGCATCTTGTCCAGGCCCCCCTTGAGGACCTCCCGCAGCACGGAGATATCGAAGGTACTCCGCGGGAAGCAGACGATATTCAGCGCCGTCAGGGGCCGGCCGCCCATGGCGTAGACGTCGCTGAGGGCATTGGCCGCGGCAATCTGGCCGAATCTGAAGGGGTCGTCAACGATGGGCGTGAAGAAATCGACCGTCTGAATGATGGCCAGCTCTTCCGACAGCTTATAGACGCCGGCATCCTCCGCATGCTCCAGACCCGCGATTAAATTAGGGTCGGACCCGAGCGGCAGTCCGGCGAGCGCCTGGGCGAGGTCACCCGGACCTATCTTGCAAGCTCAACCCGCACCGTGAACGGTCTCGGTGAGGCGCCGCTTCACCTCGTCGGCCATGACACCTGCCTCCTTTCCCAGATTTCACCACTATTTTACTCCACCCGCCCTTTCAACGCCACCCCCAGCCTTGAGGAACCCGGCACGTATACCCTAGAATAGGGTTTGGGGATATCTTCATGGAGCCGGAGAATAATAGCGGCACGGTAAGCCTGACGTTGGAGGTCAAGGGCCACCGGGCGTACTACCTGAAGGCGGGCGGCGGTCTGCCGGTGGTGCTGGTGCACGGCGGCGCCAGCGGTTCCCGCGACTGGCTCAACACCATCCCGGCGCTGGCTGACCGCTTCACCGTCTACGCCCCCGACCTGATAGGGTTCGGGCGGAGCGGCCGGAGAGAGGACGGCTACTACCTCTCCGATTTTTCCGATTTCATCCTGGAGTTCATCGAGAGGCTGGGGCTGAAAGAACCGGCCCTGGTGGGGCACTCCCTCGGGGGGAGAATCTGCCTGGGCGTGGCGCTGCGACACCCGGAGAAGGTGAGCCGGCTGGTGCTGGTGGACGCCGCCGGGCTCGGCCGGGTCTCCCGGTTCGGCTCGGTGTTCTTCGGGGCCTTCTGGCGACTCCGCAAGCTGTTGCGGCGGCGGCAGCCCTATCCCCAGTTCCTGGCCAGGGACGGGGAGGACAACGACTGGCTCTGCGTCGACAAGCTGCCCGGCCTGAAAACACCGACGCTCCTCGTCTGGAAACGCCACGACCCCTACCTGCCGGTGTCAATCGCCCGGCGGGCGCAGAAGCTGATACCCGGGGCCAGGCTGGCGGTCGTGCCGGGCTACGGGCACGCCCCCCACGGCCAGGACCCGGCGGCCTTCAACCGGCTGCTGCTCGATTTCCTGGTGGACGGCCGGCCCTAGCCGCGCCTGTCCAGGACCTCGTTAAGCCAGCCCATCGCCGCAATCATGGCCGGGAACCCGGCGGTGGTCATGGCCAGGAGCACGGCGTGGCGGACCTCGTCTTTAGAGGCTCCCCCGGCCAGGGCGCGCCGCGCGTGGGAGCGGACGGCTCCCTCCGAGTTCAGCCCCACGGCGATGCCCAGCTTCACGAGCTCAGCGGTCTTCTCATCGAGGGGACCGGCCTTGAGACAGCGGCCGGCCAGCTCGCCGTAGGCCTCGGACAGCTCCGGATGGTGCCGCTGAAATTCCTTATATATCTCCGGCAAATAGTCCATGAAATTCCCCTTTTATCAGGAAATAACCCTTAAATACCGATTTCGCAGCCCGGGGCCCGCACCATCAGGACGGGGACGCAGGCGCCGCGGACGAGACGCTCGGCCACGCTGCCGAAAACCCAGCGGCTGATGCCGGAACGCCCGTGAGAGGCAATGACGACGAGGTCGGCGCCGCTGCCCTTGGTGAAATCGACCAGCATGTCGGCGGCGTGACCCATGATGACCTGCGTCTGCTTCCTGGCCCGGCCCAGTTCTAGCCGCTTCGCCACACCGGTGAGGTAGTCCAGGGCCTCGGTCTTGTCCACCTTATCTTGCCGCTTGCGCACGCGCTCGGCATCTGCCTCGGTAAAAACATCGGCCCCGTCCGTCATGGTACCCACGGGCAGATGAACCGGCTCAATTACCCTCACCAGGACCACCTCCGCCACCCCGCAGCCCCCGGCTATGGCTTCCACATGTGGCAGAACGCACTCGGCCAGTTCAGAGCCGTCAAGTGGAACAATTACCTTTTTGTACATTTCCTGCCTCCATTGTTACCTTCATATTCCAGCTCGGTGCTTAAAAAGTCTTAAACACCGATTTCACAGCCAGGTGCCCGCACCATCATGACGGGGACGCAGGCGCCGCGGAGGAGACGCTCGGCCACGCTGCCGAAAATCCAGCGGCTGATGCCGGAACGCCCGTGAGAGGAAATAACGATGAGGTCGGCCCCGCTGCCCTTGACGTAATCAACCAGCATGTCGGCGGCCTTGACGGGGGCGGCAATCCGGACACCGCCAGCCTTATCGCCATTCCCGGTCAGGACCACCGTATCCACCCTGACGCCTCCCAGGCTGACCCGCTTGGCGATTTTAGCCAGGTAGTCCCGGGCACCGGCCTCATGGCGGTCTTCTATCTCCTTAATCTCGGCGTCGGTGAAGACGGGCTCACCGGCGGGCATGTAGAACGGCTCGGCGGCCCGCACCAGGACCACCTCCTCGACGCCGCACCCCCCAGTGAGGGTCTCCACGTGGGGCAGGACGCACTCGGCTAGCTCCGAACCGTCCAGGGGCACAATGATTTTCTTGTACATTCTCTCCCTCCTCTATCATAAAGAACTTCCGACCGGTGACAGCTCAGGACCGGAGCGTACCGCACCGGTGTCCTGAGGATATTATCCTAGATTTAACGGACGATTTTGTCAAGTCTCCCCGGCGCCGATGATGAAATAATAGCACCTGCGGGGAAAGGCGTCTGTGACCTTTATCACCACCCGGGCAGCGGGGGAAAAGACTTAAGAGCCGAGGAGAAATACCTGGGTGCTCAGGGGCAGGTTCGATTTGCTGATGGTCAGCTTGGGGCGGGACTCGATATTCTCCATGCCCATCTCCTTGAGAAAGTCCCCCACGGGGTCGAGCTCGCGGCTGACAGAATCGGTCTTGTAGTGCATGGGGATGACGGCCTTGGGCTCGAGCTTGCGGATAACCTCGGCGGCCATGGTGGCGTTAATCGTGGATACACCGCCGACGGGGAGCAGCAGGACGTCAACGTTGCCGATTTCCTCTACCTGCTCGTCGTTGAGCACGTGGCCGAGGTCGCCCAGGTGGCACATCGCCACGCCGTCCAGCCCCATGAGGTAAACGGTGTTCTTGCCCCGCGTCTGGCCCTTGACGGCATCATGATAGGTGGCAACGCCGATAATCAGCACGTTGCTGATTTCATACTCTCCGGGGCCCCGAACTACTTTAGGCTCCCCCCCGATGCCCTGGATGTAGCTGTGGGACGGGTGCTGGTGGCTGACGGTGACGATATCGGCGGTGGGCTTACCCAGCGCATAGCCCAGGTCCGGCGAAAAGGGGTCGGTAATGACGGTGGCCTGATTTCCTTTGATACGGAAACAGGAATGACCGAGCCAGGTAATATCCACATTACCAGTGTATCACCGGGTGGCTTTGAGGGTCAAGGAAAGGGAGAAATGAGCGACTATTTCTCTTGACAAGCGAAGGGCTAAAGTGCTAAATTATAATTAGCAGTCGGAGGGTTAGACTGCTAATGGAGAAGGGATGCTGAGAGCCAGAAGCGGGCAAATACTTAACTATATCGCGGCGGAGTACATCGCCAGGGCGGTACCGGTGCCCTCGCAGGTCATCGCCGACGAGGCCAACCTGGGGGTAAGCCCGGCCACTATCCGCAACGAGATGGCCTACCTGGAGGGGGAAGGCTACCTCGTCCGGCCCCACACATCGGCCGGCTGCATTCCCTCGGACAAGGGCTACCGCTACTACGTGGAGTCGATAGAAGACGCCAAGCTCCCCTGGGAGGACCAGCGCCTGATAAGTCACACCTTCCACCAGGTGGAGAGGGAGGTGGAGGCGTGGGTGAGCCTGACCGCCTCGCTGCTGGCCCGCCTGGTGCAGAACGTGGCGGTGGTCAGCCTGCCCAAGGCGGCCGACTGCAAGCTGAAGCACCTGGAGCTGATTGCCCTGCACGACTCCCGGGCGCTGGCTATCGCCGTGCTGGAAGGGGTCAAGATTAAGCAGCAGCTGGTAAATTTTACCGAGGACGTTACCCAGCCGACCCTGTCCGGGATCAGCAACAAGCTGAATGCCGCCTACGACGGCCTGACCCGTAAGCAGATTGCCGCCAAGAAGATAGAACTTTCGGCGCTGGAGAAGCAGGCCGCCGACCACCTTATCGAGATTATGAAGGCCGAGGACAGCCACGAGTACGAAGACCCCTACCTGGAGGGCTGGCATTTCATGCTCAACCAGCCGGAGTTCGCCCGGAGCGACCGCATGCACGACCTGATGGAGCTGGTGGAGCACCGCAGCCTGCTGAAGGCCATCGTGCCGGCCGGGCTGAGCCAGGCGGGGGTGCACGTCATCATCGGCAAAGAAAATAACAACCCGGCCATCCAGACCTGCAGCGTGGTGGTCTGCCAGTACGGGCTGCCCCAGGAGGCCACCGGCACCATCGCCGCGGTCGGCCCCACCCGGATGCCCTACTCACGCACCATACCCACCGTCTTTTACCTGTCCTCGGTGCTGAGCCTGCTGGTGGCCGGCCTTTACTGCCGTGAAACCAGAGACGAGTCAACCCCGGCCTGAAGAGGGACCCTGAAATGATGCCACGTAACTCAGAAGACGAATATAACGGCGAGCCGGAAACGGAAGCCGTTGAGACAGAAGGGGCGGAAGTCCTCGAGCCGGCGCTCACCGAGGAGCGGAAAAAGGCGGAGGAGTACCTGGCCAGCTGGCAGCGGGCCCAGGCGGACTTCGTCAACTACAAGCGGCGCATGGAACAGGAGAGGCAGGACTTCAACCGTTACGCCAACGCCAACCTCATCCTCGGCCTCCTGCCCGTGCTCGACGACCTGGAAAGGGCGCTGGAGGCCGTGCCGGCCAAGTATAAAAACCACGACTGGGTGGAGGGCGTCCGGCTCGTAGAACGCAAGTTCAAGACCTCCCTGGAGGGACAGGGAGTCAAGCCGATAAAGGCGCTGAGCGAACCCTTCGACCCCAATTTCCACGAAGCCCTGAGGCAGGACAAGGGCCGGGAGGGCATCGTCATCGAAGAATTTCAAAAAGGCTACATGCTGAATGACAAACTCCTCCGCCCCGCCCGGGTAGTAGTGGGCAACGGTGAAGGAGAAACAAAGGAGGAAGAGTAAATGGGCAAGGCAGTAGGCATTGACCTGGGCACCACCTTCAGCGAGGTGGCGGTGCTGGAAGGAGGGGAGCCGGTCGTCATCACCAGCGCCGAAGGCAGCCGCCTGGTACCCTCGGTGGTGGCCATTAACAAGAACGGGGAAAGGCTGGTGGGCCAGATAGCCAAGCGGCAGGCCATCACCAACCCGGAGAATACCATCTACGCCATCAAGCGCTTCATGGGGCGCAAGTGGGGCGAGCCGGCGGGGCGCGAGCTCCCCGTCGAGGAAGACGCCAAGCGCAAGACCTATAAAGTTACCAAAGCCGCGAACAACGACATCCGCGTGGCGATGGGGGGCAAGGATTACAGCCCGCCGGAGATATCGGCGATGATTCTTCAGAAGCTGAAGGCCGATGCCGAGGCGTACCTGGGCGACAAGGTTACCGAGGCCGTCATCACCGTGCCGGCCTACTTCAACGATGCCCAGCGCCAGGCCACCAAGGACGCCGGCAAGATTGCCGGGCTGGAAGTGCTGCGCATCATCAACGAGCCCACGGCGGCCGCGCTGGCCTACGGCCTGGATAAGAAAAAGGACGAGACCATCGCCGTCTATGACCTTGGCGGCGGTACCTTCGATATCTCCATACTCGAGCTCGGCGAGGGCACCTTCCAGGTGAAGTCCACCAACGGGGATACCCACCTAGGGGGCGAGGACTTCGACCAGCGGATAATGGACTGGCTAAGCGACGAGTTCAAGAAAGACCAGGGCATCGACCTGAGGTCGGACAAGACGGCCCTGCAGCGACTTAAGGAAGCCGCCGAGAAGGCCAAGGTGGAGCTGTCCACCGTGCAGCAGACCGAGGTGAACCTGCCGTTCATCACCGCCGACGCCAGCGGACCCAAGCACCTCAATATCACCCTGACCCGGTCCAAGCTGGAGCAGCTGGTGACGGACCTGGTGGAAAAGACGATAGGTCCCTGCAAGCAGGCACTGACTGATGCCGAGAAGACCGCCAGCCAGATTGACGAGGTCATCCTGGTGGGCGGGCAGACCCGCATGCCCCTGGTACAGAAAAAGGTGCAGGAGTTCTTCGGCAAGGAGCCGCACAAAGGCGTCAACCCGGACGAGGTGGTGGCCATCGGCGCCGCCATCCAGGCCGGCGTGCTCAAGGGAGAGGTCAAGGACATCCTCCTGCTCGATGTCACCCCGCTTACGCTGGGCATCGAGACACTCGGGGGGGTAGCCACCCCCCTCATCCCGCGCAACACCACCATCCCCACTGCCAAGAGCCAGATATTCAGCACGGCGGCGGACAACCAGCCCGGCGTGGAGATTCACGTCCTCCAGGGCGAGCGGCCCATGGCCACCGATAACCGCACCCTGGGGCGGTTCATGCTCGACGGTATCCTGCCGGCCCCCCGGGGTGTGCCGCAGGTCGAGGTCACCTTCGACCTTGACGCCAACGGCATCCTCAACGTGCGCGCCCAGGACAAAGGCACCGGCAAGGAGCAGAAGATTACCATCACCGCTTCCAGCGGCCTCTCCAGGGAAGAGGTGGAAAAGATGCGGAAGGAGTCCGAGGCGCATGCCTCCGAGGACGCCCGGAAGCGCGACGAGATAGAGGCCAAGAACATGGCCGACACCATGGCCTACCAGGCGGAGAAGACCCTGCGCGACAACAAGGACAAGATTCCCGCCGAGCTTAACACCGAGGCCGAAGAGAAAATCGCCGCCGTAAAATCGGCGCTCCAGGGCAGCGACGTCGAGGCTATCAAGGCTGCCACGCAGGCGCTTAACGAGGCGATGCAGAAGATCGGCTCCGCCGTCTACGGGCAGCAGCAACAGCC
>JBDRFW010000106.1:0-4353 GCA_043818415.1 Chloroflexota bacterium
TTTCTATGTTATCTATTCCCACCCAGGCCACCCTCGCATCATCTACGGCTTAGCCCGGAGGGGGAGTTATAAAATCCTAACCCCGGCCCTACCCTTTACGAAAGGGAAGGGGGTCAAGGTGGGTCATTTTTCCCCTTTGGAAAAGGGGGATTAAGGGGGATTTAAAAAAGGGGCGTTTAAGAGGGGTGAAACCCCTCTTTCTTTTTTCCCCCTCTCCTGCTGCAAGCCTCGTCAGGAGAGGGGGACCAAGGGGGTGAGGTAGACCATCATCACCATAAAGGCTATACTGTTCACAGGCTGATGAGATTCAGAAAATACCGCAATGTTACATGGCGGGGGGTGGCGGCAATGCTGCTGGCGGGGGTCTTCTTCCTGGCAACGGCGCTGCCCGCCCTGGCCCTGGACTTCAACCCGCTGGACTACTTCCAGTTCAGCTACGACCCCGTCGTGTTCTCCAAAACGGATATCAAACCCGGGGAGGAGTTCTCCATCACCGTCAGCGGGAGCGCCGTCTGCTTCAAAGACCTGCCCATCTCGCCGGGTGAAGCCAAAATAACCTCGAAGGTCACCGCCAGGCACGCCGTCAGCGGCGCAGTGGTCACGCTCAATCCTTCCTATACCATCACCATCAAGCCGCTCCCCAAGAAAGCCGGCGAGACCTTTAAAATCAACCAGTCGGTGCCGCTGAAATTCCCGACAGAGGCAGCGCCGGGCGAGTACACGGTCATCGGCACGATTACCGATGCCACCCTCAAGGTGGGTTTTATCCCGGTCCCGGTCACCAGCTTCCTCGCCGGAGACCAGCCGATGGGCACGGTGAAGTACAACATCTCCGAACCAACGCCGGCGCCGGAAAATCCGCCAGCGGCTGAGCCCAAACCCGGGCCCCCTCCAATATCGTCAACGCCTTCCAGCTCCGGTGCCCCGGCGCCCCAGGAGGAACCGGCACCACCGCCGGCAGAGCAGGCTATCCCCGCGTGGGTCTGGCTAATCGTAGTGGTGGCCGTGGCCGTCACCGCCTTCAACGTCGGCTGGTTCCTGCGCCGCCGTCGGGATTGACCGAGTTTCCCCGCACCGCCCTCCCGTTATATACTATCCCAAAACCCTGACAGGAGAGGCCGACCATGACCGCGACCGTTTACCCCACCGGCACCACCATCTACGACCCGGAGAAATGCTGGAACGGCTATACGCTCTTCCAGGCTACGCTCCACCAGGCCAACGGGGCCGGGGCGGTGCTCATCGATA
Organism: Chloroflexota bacterium; assembly: GCA_043818415.1. Classification (GTDB taxonomy): domain Bacteria; phylum Chloroflexota; class Dehalococcoidia; order Dehalococcoidales; family RBG-16-60-22; genus RBG-16-60-22. The sequence goes on from JBDRFW010000106.1 coordinate 1,249, forward strand.
TGAACGGCAACGCGGTCAACCGCTGGCAGGGGCTGGACGGCTTCCCCAACAAGCTCCTCCCCGGCGGCTACGTCATGGGCAGCACCGGCGCCCGGGACAGGAAATACGGCTTCCAGGACATGGTCGACCTCGTCCAGGTGGACTGGGACGGCCGCATCGTCTGGAAGTTCGACCGCTACGAGCGCGTCAAGGACCCGCGCCAGAAACCGCGCTGGATGGCCCGCCAGCACCACGACTACCAGCGGGAGGGCAACCCGGTGGGCTACTATGTCCCCGGCCTCGAGCCGAGGGTCGACGGCGGCCGCACCCTCCTGCTCTGCCATAAAAACCTCACCGACCCCCGCATCAGCGACAAGCTCCTCGTCGACGACACCATCATCGAAATCGACGCCGACGGCAAAATCGAATGGGAGTGGGTCTGCAGCCAGCACTTCGACGAGATGGGGTTCAGCGAAGAGGCCCGCAACGCCATGGCCCGCGACCCCGGCCTCAAGCCATCGGGAGGGGGAGTCGGCGACTGGATGCACATGAACTCGATATCCACCCTCGGGCCCAACCGCCGCTTTGACGCCGGCGACGACCGCTTTCACCCGGACAACATCATCTGGGACGGCCGCCAGACCAACATCACCGCCATCACGGATAAAAAGTCGGGCAAAATCGCCTGGCAGCTCGGGCCGGACTTCACCGCCACCCCGGCCCTCCGCCGGATGGGCCAGATAATCGGCTAGCACCACGCCCACCTCATTCCCCGCGGGCTCCCCGGCGAGGGAAACATCCTCGTCTTCGATAACGGGGGCTGGGCCGGCTACGGCGCCCCCAACCCCGGCGCGCCCACCGGCCTCGACAACGCCCGGCGCGACTACTCGCGGGTGCTGGAGTTCGACCCCCTCACCCTCGAGATTGCCTGGCAGTACCCCCCGCGCCGGGAGGGGCTCATGGGACCGGGAAGCAACCGTTTCTACAGCAGCTTCGTCAGCTCGGCGCAGCGCCTGCCCAACGGCAACACACTCATCACGGAAGGCAACAGCGGGCGCATCTTCGAGGTGACGCCGGAACATGAGACAGTCTGGGAGTACCTCAGCCCGTACCGGCACCGGAGATTAAAAATACACCTGCTCTACCGCGCCTGCCGCGTCCCCTACGATTGGGTCCCGCAGGCGGACCGGCCGGAGGAAAAAGCCGTGCCCCGCCTCGATAACCGCCGGTTCCGGGTGCCCGGCTCGCCGCGCGGGAAGCCTCCCAGAGTCACCACGATTAAAAAGGGTGTCTAAAGGGGCGTATAAGAGGGGTGAAACCCCTCTCCTGTGAAACCTCGTCAGGAGAGGGGGACCAAGGGGGTGAGGTAGATAATATTCCCATATGCCCCCAAATGCTCTATAATAGAAATAAAGCCATGACAGCGTTTTATTTAGTCCTGGGGGCGGTCGTGGGGGGAGGCCTGGGGTGGCTGTTCGGCCGCTTTAACCAGAGGCGCACGGCGCAGGGCCCCTGCTGAGGCCTCACCGGAAACCCCTGGTCAGGGGCTTTCGTCGGGGCATTCTTCGGGTTCCTCCGCCGCCATACTGGCCGGCATGCCGCAATAACCCCACCCCACCGTGGCGTTTAAGAGGGGGCGAAGCCCCTCTTTCTTTTTTCCACCCCAAATTGTATCCATAACCCCAAGGGGATATACTATGCTTAGAGAACTCCACCGGAGGTGTTAACATGGCGGAAAGAAATAAACCGATAACCAAAGGGGAGATCGCGCCGGACTTCACCCTCAAGGACCAGAACGGCCAGGACTTCAAGCTCTCGGCGCAGAAGGGTAAAAAAGTGCTGCTGTCCTTCCACCCCCTGGCCTGGACCGGAGTCTGTGCCCAGCAGATGAAGAACCTCGAGGCCAGCGCCAGGACCTTTGCCTCCCTCAACACCGTGGCGGTGGGCATCAGCGTGGACTCCGCGCCCACCAAGCAGGCCTGGGCCAAGGACCTCGGGCTCAAGGAGACGAAAGTCCTCGCCGACTTCTGGCCGCACGGAGGCGTTGCCAAGCTCTACGGGCTCTTCCGGGAAGAAGGGGGCACCTCCCAGCGGGCCAACGTCATCGTCGATGCCAGGGGCAAGGTGGCCTGGGTCAAGGTGTACGAGATAAGCAAGCTCCCCGACCTCGACGAGGTCATCAGCGAGCTGAAAAAGCTGTAGGAGGACGGATACTCCGCAATGGCGCCCTTCAAGATAGTATCGGACTTCCGGATGACCGGCGACCAGCCCCAGGCGGTGGACAAGCTGGCGGAGGGGCTGCAAAAGGGCTACAAGCACCAGACGCTGCTGGGCGTCACCGGCTCCGGCAAGACCTTCACCATGGCCAACGTCATCGAGAGGGTGCAGCGCCCCACGCTGGTCATCTGCCACAACAAGACCCTGGCCGCCCAGCTCGCCAGCGAGTTCAAGGAGTTCTTCCCGGAGAACGCGGTGGAGTACTTCGTGAGCTACTACGACTACTACCAGCCGGAGGCCTACATCCCCCGCACCGATACCTACATCGAGAAGGACGTGGACATCAACGAGGAAATCGATAAGCTGCGCCACGCCGCTACCCGCGCCCTCTTCGAGCGGCGGGACGTGCTCATCGTGGCGTCCGTGTCCTGCATTTACGGCCTCGGGGAGCCGGAGGAGTACCGCAGCTTCGTGGCCAGCCTCAAGCGCGGCGACAGCTTCGGCCGGCAGCAGCTTCTGCGCCAGCTGGTGGACATGCAGTACGAGCGCAACGACATGGACCTGGCGCGGGGCAACTTCCGCATCCGGGGCGACACCCTGGAAATCCAGCCCGCCTACGAGGAGCTGGCCCTGCGCATCGAGTTCTTCGGGGACGAAATCGACCGCATCGTCATGGTGGACCCGCTGACCGGCGAGCTTTTGAACGAGCTGGACCACGTGGACATCTACCCGGCCAAGCACTTCGTGACGTCCCACGACAAGCTGATGCGGGCCATCGAGAGCATCCAGGCGGAAGCAAAAGAGCGGCTGGCCGAGCTGCGGGCGCAGGACAAGATACTGGAGGCCGCCCGGCTGGAAGCGCGCACCAACTACGACCTGGAGATGATGCGGGAGGCCGGCTACTGCACC
>JBDRFW010000107.1:0-7528 GCA_043818415.1 Chloroflexota bacterium
TTACCGGGTCAATATCCACCGTCCAGCCCTGGGGGAATTGGATACCGGCCAGAAAGGAAGCCGGCTCCGGGCCGCGCAGCACCAGCTGCCAGCGGAACCGGCCCCTCAGGCGCTGGATAAAGGCCGGGGCGGGCCCGATGATGCTGATGCCCCCGATGCCTTTGGCATTGATTTCCCCGAGGAGGACTTCCTGCATCCTCTCAGCCTCCCTCCGGCAGGCGGAGTCGTTGGGGTGGGCGTAGAGCAGCCGGGCCAGCCGGACGAAGGGAGGGTTGCGGAGCTGGCGCCGGTAGTCGATTTCCTCCGCGTAGAAAGCGGCGTAGTCGTGGCGGGCGGCGGCCTTAACGGCGTAGTGCTCCGGGGAGAAGGTCTGGATGATGACCCGTCCCCCGGCTTTTCCCCGCCCCGCCCGGCCGGCGACCTGGCTTAAAAGCTGAAAAGTCCTCTCCCCGGCCCGGAAGTCGGGCAGGTTCAAGCTCGTATCGGCGCTGACCACCCCGACGAGGGTGACCGACGGTATGTCCAGCCCCTTGGCCACCATCTGGGTGCCGATGAGTATATCCGCCTCTCGGTCGCGGAACTTCCGCAAAATAACCTCATGCGCCGACCGTCCGGCGGTGACATCGCTGTCCCAGCGGAGGTGACGGGCGCGGGGAAAGGTGTACTTTACCTCCTGCTCCAGCTTCTGGGTGCCCATGCCCAGGAACCGCAGCTGGCGGCTGCCACAGTTGGGACAGGCCTGGGGCACCTGCGTCTTGTGGTTGCACTGGTGGCAGATGAGGACGTCCCCGGCGATATGGTGGGCGAGGGGCACATCGCAGCGGCGGCAGCGCAGCACGAAACCGCAGTGACGGCACTGCACGGTAGTGGCGCCGCCGCGGCGGTTGAGAAAGAGTATCACCTGCTCCCGGGCGGCGACGGCCTTGTTGATGGCGCCGGAGAGCGAGCGACTGAACACGCTGCGGTTGCCGGCTTTCAGCTCTTCCCGCATGTCCACGACCTCCACCTCCGGCATGGCAGCCCCAGCGGTGGGAACGACCCGCTCCGGCAGCGTCAGCAGCTTGAAGTCGCCCTGCTGCGCCCGGTAGTAGGTCGTCACGTCCGGGGTGGCGCTGCCCAGGACCACCACCGCCCCGGCCAGCTCCGCCAGCCTGATAGCCGCGTCGCGGGTGTGGTAGTGGGGTGAGGTGTCCTGCTTGTAGGTCCACTCGTGCTCTTCATCGATGATAATCAGGCCCAGGTCCGGCTGCGGGGCGAAGACGGCGCTGCGGGAGCCGATGACGACGTCGAACTCGCCGCGCCGGATGCGGTGCCACTCGTCGAACTGCTCCCCCAGGGAGAGCCGGCTGTGGAGCACCGCCACGCGGCGGGGGAAACGGGCGGCAAAGCGCTCGATGGTCTGCGGGGTCAGGGCAATCTCCGGCACCAGGACGATGCCCTTCTTACCCCGCCGCACCGCCTCCGCCAGCGCCTGCAAATATATCTCCGTCTTGCCGCTGCCGGTGACCCCGTGGAGCAGGAATACCGGCGGCGCCGCGCCGGGCCCGTCTTGCATTCCCGCCTTGATAGCGTCAAAGGCCGTCCGCTGGGCGGGGGTCAGGGACAGCGGTGAGGAAGGCGTGATATTTTCGTAGGAAATGGGCTCGCGCCGGACTTCGACCTCCCGGAAGGTAACCAGCCCGCGGCGCTCCAGGGCGTTGGCAGCGGCCTTAGCCACGCCGGTCTGTCCTCGGGCCTCCGCCCAGGCCACCGGCCGGGAAATCTCTTTGAGAAATTCGTAGAGGACGGCCGGTTTGCCGGACAGCCCCGGAGGTTCCCCGGCGCTTTCCGTCAGAGTGATGTAAAGCTCCTGCCGGGGCTTTATCCTCACCGGCTCCAGCTCGTAGCTTCTTCCCAGCCAGCCCTGCCGGACCAGCGGCGAGACGATCGCCGCGGCCTTCTTCTTGCCCAGCTCCTTCTCCACCTGCCGCAGGGCCACCCTTTGAGACCCCACCAGGTCGAGGACATGCCGCTGGTCGTCGTTGAGGGACGAGACGTCAGCGTCGGGCCGGGCCGCGCGGAGAAAAGTGAGGGCTTTCCTTTCGAAACCCGGCGGCAATAGGAGGGACACAGCGTCGAAAAGTGGCGCCAGATAGTAGTCGCTTATCCAGCGCGCCAGCGCCAGGTGATGGGGGGAGAGCACCGGCTCCGCCTCGATGACGCCGGCAATCTCCCGGGTATCGGGGACCGCCGGGACGGGAACGAGCTCGATGACAATACCCTGGAGGACCCTTTCGCCAAAGGGGACGAGCACCGCCTGTCCGGGGTGGAGGGTCATGCCCGGGGGAACAGCGTAGCTGAAAGTCCCGCGCTGGGCTACCGGCGAGTTGACACTGACCTCAGCGTATTCCATCCCAGACTCCCGAGGTGGCCGGAGCGCGCCCGGCATTATAGGAAATACTGACGCCGGCGGTTAGTCGGCGGCTTTATCTTCCGGCTTTTCTTCCCCGGGCGCTTCGGCCGCGGCCGGCTCTTCTGCCTTCTCGGCGGCCGGTTCGGCTTCTTCTTCGGCGACGGGTTCCGGTGCTGACTCTTCGGCGGCCGGGGCTTCGGTAACAGCTTCAGCCACCGGGGCTGCTTCCGGGGCTTTCTCCTCGACCGCCGCTTCGGCCTTTTCCGCGACGGCAGCTTCAAGCGCCTCCTCAGTCATCACCTCTTCCGGCTCCAGGACCTCTTCCGGGGCCGCTTCCAGCAGCTCCTCGCCCACCTGCCGGTTCTTCCTCTCGACGCGCTTAATCTTGCGGCGGACCGCCTTGCCGCTGAGTCCGCGCAGGTAGTAAAGCCGGGCGCGGCGCACCTTGCCTTGGCGCACCACCTCCACCTTCTCCACCAGCGGCGAGTACAGCGGGAAGGTGCGCTCCACCCCGATGCCGAAGGCGACGTGCCTCACCGTGAAGCTGGCGCCGACGCCGCCGCGCTTCAGCTTGAGGACGACACCCTGAAAGACCTGGATGCGCTCTTTGCCGCCTTCCACTATCCGGGTACTTACCTTTACCGTGTCGCCGGGGGCGATATCCGGGATTTTAGGGTTCCTTTTAACTTCCACCAGAGATGCAATATCCATGCTAAGACTCCCTATCCTTATTAACCTGAGAACGCTCGGTTGTCAGGCGTTTTACCAGCTGCTTGTCTTCCCGGCCGAGGCTGGCTTTATCCAGCAGCTCCGGCCGGCGCTCCAGGGTGCGCTTTATAATCTGCTCGCGGCGCCACTTGGCGATGCGGGCGTGGTTTCCGGAGAGGAGCACCTCCGGGACCGTCCACCCGCGGAAGTCCGCCGGCCGGGTGTACTGGGGGTACTCCAGCAGGCCGCAGGCATGAGAATCTTCCTGCGGCGATTCCTCCGAGCCCAGCACCCCCGGGAGCAGTCGCACCACGGCATCGATGACCACCATGGCGGGAAGCTCCCCGCCGGTGAGGACATAATCGCCGATGCTGATTTCGTCGGTGACCAGGCGCTCGCCGACCCGCTCGTCGACGCCCTCGTAGTGGCCGCAGATGAAGACCAGGTGGCGGTGCCCGGAAAGCTCCCGGGCAATCGACTGCGAGAAAGGACGCCCCTGGGGCGTGAGCATGATAACCGGCAAATCGCCACCTTCCGGCCCGGCGTCCCGCTTAATCGCCTCCACCGCCTCGAAGATGGGCTCCGGCTTGAGCACCATGCCGGCGCCTCCCCCGTAGGGGTAATCGTCGGCGGTGTGGTGCTTATCGTGGGTATAGTCGCGGATATCGACCGTGTTGAGGCTGACCAGCCCGCTGGCCACGGCCCGCTGGAAGATGCCGAAGCTGAAAGGCACCTCGAACATCGGCGGAAACAGCGTCAGAATATCGATGCGCATCACTCTATTTTTACCCTGGCACCCTGAACGGTGTGCTCGGTTACCTCTCCCTTGATGATTTCCACGGCGTGGGGAATAGCCGGCAGTATCACCTCCAGGCATTCCCGGACGGCCCTGGGACTGCCCGGCAGGTTGACGATGAGGCATTTCCCCCGGACGCCCGCTACGGCCCGGCTGAGCATGGCCATCGGGGTCTTTTCCAGGGACCCGGCCCGCATCGCCTCGGCGATGCCGGGGACGTTCTTATCAATCACCGCCAGGGTGGCCTCCGGGGTAACGTCCCGCGCGGCCAGGCCGGTGCCGCCGGTAGTGAAAATAACGTCAATCTTACCCCCGTCCGCCCACTCCTTGAGACTGGCGGCGATTACTTCCTTCTCGTCAGGGACAATGTCATAGTCAAGGACGGTGCTGTCTATCCGGGCCAGTTCTTCCCGGATGACCGGTCCGCTTTTATCCTGGCGCCGTCCCTGGGAGCCTTTATCGCTGATGGTGAGTATGCCTGCGTTCAACATATCAATTCGGAAAACAAGCTATATTTTACCATAACCGAGGCACACGTTTAAAGTATTGCCGCGGGGTTACCCTGGCAATCAGGCCTGGACTTCCTCTCCCCACTTTCTCCCCCCGCCCCTTAATCTTTTAAACCCCTCGCCGGACGCTCCAATTTGCCCAAAGTAGTCCAAAAGTCCTGCTAAATGTCACGATTTCGTCACAATTTTTGAAAAATTCTACTAAAAGACTTGACAAAGGTGGGGTGCTGTGTTATAAAATGGTGAAATATGGTAAATAGTGGTAGGTCGTGGTAACTATTCATGGCGACGTTTTACGGCGAGTTCGACTACAAGATAGATGACAAGGGCCGGGTGCCCATCCCGCCCCGGTTCCGCAACTACCTGAAAGACGGGGTGGTCCTGACGCCGGGCGCCGAGAAATGCATCACCGCTTATACCATACCGGAATGGCGGAAACTGTCCGAGAAGCTCACCGGCAGCGGATTAAGCCGCAGCAAGATGCGGCGGCTGAGCCGGGCGATTTTCGGGACCGCTTTCAGCACCAAGATAGATAACCAGGGACGCATCGCCCTGCCGGCACCGCTCCGGGAGCATGCCGAGATTGTCGAAGAGGTGGTTATCACCGGGGCCAATACGTACCTGGAAATCTGGAACAAGGTACACTGGGAGGAAGAGAAGGAAATAAGCCAGGAGCAGGCCTGGCAGATAATCGAGAGCCTGGAGAATAGCTGATGATTAAGCACTGGTCAGCCTCCAGTCATACTCCGGTTCTCCTCTCGGAAGCCCTCAGGGCGCTGGCTGTCCAGCCGGGCGGCCGCTACGTTGACTGCACCCTCGGCAGCGGGGGCCATGCCGCCGCCATCCTGGACCACAGCTCGCCGGGCGGGCAGCTGCTCGGCATCGATGCCGACCCTAATGCCATCGAGGCTACCAAGGAAAGGCTGCAGCACTACCGGGACTCTATCAAGCTGGTCCACGATAACTTCGTTAATTTGCAGTCCATCTGCATTAAATACGATTTCTTTCCGGTGCACGGTATCATCTTCGACCTGGGGCTATCGTCTCTCCAGCTCAACGGCAACGGCCGCGGCTTCAGCTTCCAGCACGACGCCCCGCTGGACATGCGGTTCGATACCCGGCAGAAGGTTACCGCCGCCGATATCGTCAACTCCACCTCCGAGGCGAGGCTGGCCCACCTCATCCGGGCCTACGGCGAGGAAAGCCACAGCCACCGCATCGCCAGGCTAATCGTCCAGCACCGCCCGATAGAGACCACCCGCCAACTGGCCCAGCTCATCGAGAGCGCCATCGGCCGGCGGGGCCGGCTCCATCCCGCCACCAAGACCTTCCAGGCACTGCGCATCGCCGTCAACCACGAGCTCGAGCACCTGGAAGCGGCCCTGAGACAGGCGGTAGACCTGCTCGGCTATGAAGGCCGGCTGGTGGTGATAAGCTACCATTCGCTGGAAGACCGCATCGTCAAGCAGTTCATGCAGAAAGAAGCCCGGGGCTGCATCTGCCCGCCGGAGGTCCCGGCCTGCATCTGCGGCCATACCCCCCGCCTGAGGCTCATTAATAAGAAGGTAGTTACCCCTTCTTCCGCGGAGATTGACATTAACCCGCGGAGCCGGAGCGCCAAGCTGCGGGCGGCCGAGCGCATCGTTTCCCAGGAAGACAGCTACGCCACCACCGAGGACCATGCCTTTTTGACCATCGCCAGGTCCCGCGGCTGGCGGCGGCCGGCCCTGCTGCAGAAGATAAAGATGGCCTTTTTAGCGGCCTGAAAATACCGTGAAGTCTGTAAAGGAGGGTTCCATATGTAATAACTGGGTAACCAACGGAGCAAATCCAGTTACTTAAGGAGGGCAGATGAAAAAGCGTAATGTTGTAGCTTCAATCGATGTGGGGACCACCAAGATATGCACCATCCTGGCCGATATCAGTGATGGCGATAGCCCGCGCGTGGTGGGCGTCGGCATTGCACCGTCCAAGGGGCTGCATAAGGGCCTGGTGGTCAATATTAACGAAGCCAGAGAGTCAATCAGAGAATCGGTGAGAAAGGCGGAGCAGGCCAGCAACTACAAGGTGGAATCGGCCTACGTCGGCGTTACCGGCCGGCACGTTGCGTCGATGAACAACCGCGGCGTGGTTGCCATTACCCGCAATGACCGTGTCGTTCGCCCGGACGACCTCAAGCGTGTCCTGGCTTCCGCCCAGAGCGTCAAGACGGCCGGGGATAGAAGGCTGCTGCACGTTATCCCCCGCAGCTACGCCGTCGACGGCCAGGCGCACGTCAAAAACCCCGTCGGGATGCACGGCTTCCGGCTGGACGTGGAGACCCACGTCATCACGGCCGCCGTCACCTCCGTCCAGAACCTGGTCAAATGCATCCGCAGCATCGGGATAGACATCGAGGACCTGGTCCTCGAGCCCCTGGCCAGCAGCGAGGCTATCCTGACCAATGACGAGAAACAGGTAGGTGTCATAATGGCGGATATCGGCGGCGGGACCACCGATGTGGCCGTCTTCCGGGACGGTAGCATCTGGCACACGTCCATCCTGCCGGTGGCCGGTTACCAGCTTACCCGTGACATCGCCATCGGCCTGGGACTGCCGTTTGACATCGCCGAGGAGATGAAGAAGAAGTACGGCAGCGTCATGCCCGTTTACGAGGGCAAGTCGGATACCTCACCGGCCATCTCCAAGGACGGCCACGGGGTCTCCTACCAGGATTTGTGCGACATCGTCCGGGCCAGAGTCGAAGAAATCCTGAAGCTCATCATGCTGGAAATGCCCAGCTCGGACTACGAGGCCCTGGTACCGGCCGGCCTGGTACTAACCGGCGGCAGCTCCAACCTGGCTGGCATCGCCGCCCTGGGACGCGATATCCTCCGTCTCCCGGTGAGGGTAGGCGCCCCCACGGATTTGTACGGTATCGCTGACGTGCTGCGCGACCCGGCTTACGCCACCAGCGTCGGTCTCTTGCTCTGGGGGACCAGGCATGACGGCAAGAAGGCATGGAAGTCCGGCTTTTTCAGCGGCGCCTTGAACCGTCTGGCACGCCAGCTCAAGAGTTTGTTCGCGTAATATAAAAATATCTGGACTAATTTTTCACTCCAGTAAAGGAGGAGGAGATGGCAA
>JBDRFW010000108.1:0-2193 GCA_043818415.1 Chloroflexota bacterium
CCATGATACGCGAGGATGCCGGACGCCTCGGTGGAGGTCAAGAGGGAACGGGCGGCGGTTTCCTGTCTTCCTTCCTGATAATCGTCCGGGAGGGCTTCGAGGCCCTCCTGGTTATCGGGGCCATCGTCGCCTATCTGATTAAGTCCGGTAACCGGGACAAGGTGCGCGTCATTTACCGGAGCGCCATCATTGCCATCCTGGCCAGCGTCGCTACCGCCTTTACCGTGAGGTATCTGTTCAACATCAGCGGCGCCAGCCAGGAGTTCCTGGAAGGTGCCACCATGCTCCTGGCCGTGGTGGTGCTCTTCTGGGTCAGCTTCTGGCTGCTGAGCAAGGTGGAGGCGCAGCGGTGGCAGAACTACATCCAGAGCCGGGTGGCGCGATCCCTGACCGCCGGTAGCACGTTGGCCCTCGGGTCGGCGGCGTTCCTGGCGGTATACCGCGAGGGGGCGAAAACGGTGCTGTTCTACCAGGCGCTGCTCGGCGGCCCGGCTGGCCGTGATGCTACCGGTATCTGGCTGGGCCTGGCCGTGGGGCTGGCGGTACTTGCCGTTATTTTTATCGCCATCAGGTGGGGAAGCCTGAGGGTGCCCATCAAGCCCTTCTTCATCGTCACCGGGGCCTTCCTCTACTACATGGCCTTCATGTTCGCCGGTGAAGGGATAAGGGAACTGCAGGAGGCGGGCAGTATCGGCACGTCACTGGTACCCGGCATACCCGCGATAACCGCCCTGGGTGTCTACCCTACCGGGGAGGGGCTGGCGCTCCAGGGGTTGCTCCTGCTGCTGGCGGCGGGAGCCTTGGTGTACCAGTTCCTCGTCAAGCCTCGCCTGGCAGCCGCCGGGTCGGGAGGGGGTTAACCATGTAATATCAGGTTGTGTTACCGGCATCATGATGAAAACAAATCACTATCAAGGAGGATACGATGAAACTAAGGAAGACAATTAAATTCGGCCTCTTACTAACGGCAGCTCTCGCCGTGTTCGGTCTGGCGGCCTGTTCTCAGTCTGCACCTGGTTCGAGCAGTGCTTCGGCCGGACCGGAGGGAGCGGCTAATTCTCAGGCACCTGCCGCGGGTTTTACCGAGTACCCCATCGGGGACGAGGTCCAGGTGGAGGGGCTGAATATCGCCGCGGTCTATTTCCAGCCGGTACAGATGGAGCCCTCGGAGATGGCGGGGCTGACCATAGACGAGGCCGATATTCACCTGGAGGCGGATATCCACGCCCTTCAGGGCAACCAGACCGGTTTCGGCTTCGGGGAGTGGCTTCCTTACCTGACGGTGAGTTACCGCCTGAAGAACCTGGACAACGGGCAGGAGCAGGAAGGCGCCTTCATGCCGATGAGCGCCAGCGACGGCCCCCATTACGGGTCCAATATCAAGATGATGGGCGCCGGTAAATACCAGTTCACCTTCATCATTGAGTCGCCGGAGAAGCAAGGCTACCTGCTCCACGTCGACGAGGAGACCGGCGTCCCCGGCCGCTTCTGGGGCAAGCCTATCGAGGTAAGCTGGGACTTCAACTACCTGCCTCGGCAGTTCTAGTCGAACCGGGCCGGGCTGGGTTGGTTCATGTCCGGCTCAGTCCGGCAGCGGTATCTTTCTAAGGAGACCTGGTTAGTTTGTTCAAGGAATTTTTGCCGGTGTTATGGAGCGGACTGGAGTTCGCCTTCGCGTTGGCGGTGCTGTCCGCCTGGCTGGAATCCGCCGGTTTACGGCGGTGGCTTTCTTCCCTTAAAACGGGGGCGTGGCTGTCCCTGGTTGCGGGGGCCGGGCTGGCTTTCGGCGTGGTTACATTTCTCTCGCGGGAGCCGGTGCTGGGAATCGTCAGCCTGCTGGCCGCGTTTACGGCGCTGGCAGTCATCATCGTTATCAGCCGGAGCCGCAAGAGCGCTGCTACCGATGGATCGTCCGGCATCCGGGGTAGCGGCCTTGTCGCCCGGGGTCTGGCTGTCGTCGCTTTCATTTTTCTGGTTCTCCCTATCGTTCTAGATGCAGCGTTACGTTTTTCTAGACTTTTATCCGGGGCCGAACTGTCCGGCGGCGAAATGGCAACCAGATTGCTGGTCGGAGTGGGGGCTCTGGGGATAGCGGGGCTGCTGGGTATTTTCCTGCGCCGGGCTATGTCACAGGTAAGAGGCGCGCTGATTGCTCTGAGCGCCGCTGCTATCCTGCTGTTGATATTTTTACAG
>JBDRFW010000109.1:0-4604 GCA_043818415.1 Chloroflexota bacterium
GGCCCGCGCCGGCGATAAGAAACCCGACGAGCTGCCCCGGCGCATCTCGGTCATCAGCTGGATACTGCCCATCACCCTGAACACCCGCAAGTCCAACCGCACCCAGACGCGCCACCCCTCCCGGCTGTGGTCGCACACCCGCTGGTACGGGGAGAAGCTCAACGAGGCGCTGCGGTCGCACGTGGTGGCGCTCCTGACCGGTCGGGGCTACCTGGCGGCGGCACCCGGGGTGCCACCCCTCCTGAAGATTGAACGTAACGAAAAAGGCATGTATTCGAACTGGTCGGAGCGGCACATCGCCTACGCCGCCGGCCTGGGCACCTTCAGCCTCTCCGACGGCTTTATCACCGGGCGCGGCATCGCCCACCGCTGCGGGAACGTGGTCACCAGCCTGGAGCTGCCCGCCAGCCCGAGGACGGCCGCCGGGCCGTTCGCCAACTGCCTGACCTACGCCGGCGAAGAGTGCGGCCTCTGCATCGAGCGCTGCCCGGCCGGGGCGATATCGGAGAAGGGCCACGATAAGAACAAGTGCCACCAGCACCTGAAAGACCTCGGCTACGACCCCGGCCAGCCCTATGACATCGAGACCAGCGTGGCCGGCTGCGGCCTGTGCCAGACCAAAGTACCCTGCGAGGCCGTCAACCCCACCCGGAAGCTGAAGCGAGCGGCGGCGTAGCCGCTACTTAATCTCCCCCCACACCCCATCCCGGTAGAGCTTCACCAGCCTTACCGCGAGCAGCTTATTGGAGAGGTCAGCGGTGCTTCTCACGTAGGCCTTGATGTAGTTGCCGGTGAGGCCGGACCAGGCGCCGCCGCCACGCTGCTCGAAGAGGACATCCACCGTTCTTCCCAGGAAGCCCTGACGGAAGTCCCGCGCGCTCGCTTCGGCCAGGGCTAGCGCCTGCCGGCTCCGCTCCTTTTTGACCGCGTCCGGTACCGGCGGCGTCATGCCGGCGGCCGCGGTGCCGGGGCGGGGGGAGAAGGGGAAAACGTGAATCCGGGCGAACCGCATCTCCCGGCAGAACTCCAGCGTCTCCCGGAACTCCGCCTCCGTTTCGCCGGGAAACCCGACGATGACGTCGGTGGTGACGGCCGCCTCCGGGATGGTCTCGCGGATGAGAGACACCACCCGACGGTAGCCGGCGAGGTTGTAGCGCCGCTTCATCCTCCCCAGCACGGGGTCGGAGCCGCTCTGGAGGGAGAGGTGAAAATGCGGACAGAGACGGGGGTCACGCCAGAGCCCGATTAGTCCCGGCGTCACCTCCGGCGGCTGGAGAGAGGAGAGCCGCAGGCGCCCTATCGATGTCTCCACCAGGATACGCCCCAGCAGGCCTTCCAGGTTGACGCCGCCATGACGGTAGGTGCCGATTTCGGTGCCGGTCAGCACCACCTCCCGGCAGCCGGCCCCGGCCAGCTTCCTCACCCTGTCCAGCACCTCCCCGACCGGTACGCTCTCTTCCCGACTCCTCACCAGGGGCACGATGCAGTAGGCACAGGCGTTGCGGCAGCCGTCCTGCACCCGGATAAAGGCGCGGGTGCGGCGGCCGCTTTCCGGAAGAGCTTCCCGGGGCGCGGGGACCGGCTGACGCTGTGTTTCCACGTTATCGAGCAGGCGGGGGAGGTGCCACTTCTGCTCGTTGCCCAGGACCAGCTCGACGCCCTCGATGCCGGACAGCTCGGCGGCGGCGCGCCCGGCGTAGCAGCCGATAGCCACCAGCCTCACCGACGGGTTGCGCCGCCGCGCCTGGCGCAGCAGGTGCCGCGACTTCCGGTCGGCTACGTGCGTCACGGTGCAGGTATTCAAAACATAGATGTCCGGCCCGTCCTCTGGCGTCACCAGGCGGTACCCGGCGGCCGCCAGCTCTCCCGCCAGCTGCTGAATCTCCGCCTGGTTCAGCTTGCAGCCGAGAAAGTCCAGGGCCACGGTGGGCCCGCGCGTTCCGCTCTCCAATCGCCCGTCCTTTCCTGTGATTTAAATATTATACGTTCCATCTCCCTGAAGGGTCAAAACAGGGGGTCTTACCGTGTTGATTAGCTGTACCTCTCCCCTGACCCCTCTCCAGCCAGAATTATCGCCATTAGCCAAAGATTTACGGGCTGGAGAGGGGAGTACAGAATAGAGGGGGCTTCGCCCCCTCTTAACATATCTCCCCCCTCTCCGACCAGATTATCTCGCGGTTAGCCCGAAGTAGCCGGGCGGAGAGGGGGATAAAGGGGGTGAGGCTAAGATTTATTCAACAAGCAGAACTAAGAGCACCCTCCTCTACAGGTTTGACACTCGTGCGGACGGGTGGTAGATTAGAGTTAAAGGCAGTCCCGGGCACGGCCGTAAAATTTTCAAGAGGCTTAGCCGCTATGAACGTCGGTGTATGTAAGATAAGCCTTCGTCTGCCGGAGAACATGTCCCTCAAGGGCAAGCGGCAGGTCCTGAAGTCAATCACCAGCCGGGTCCGCAACAAGTTCAACGTCGCCGTGGCGGAGGTCGAAGATAACGATGTCTGGCAGGTAGCCACCATCGGCATCGCCTGCGTCAGCAACAACGGCCGGCATACCAACCAGGTCCTCTCCAAGGTGGTCGACTTCGTGGTCAACGGCCGCTTCGACATGGAGATACTCGACTACGAAATTGAGATTATCAGTGTTTAGGGACGGTGACCGCCGTGGACAATGCCGCCTTTCTTGACCACCTCCGGACCCGGCCCGCCTACGACGGCCAGGTGGCGCACATCGAGCGCCTCCCTTCCCGCCCGGCGCGCTACGGAGAGATGGACGAGCCCCTGGTGCCGCGGTTGCGGGACTGTCTGGAAGCGCACGGGCTGTCCCGTCTCTACTCCCACCAGGCTGAGGCAGTGAACCACGTCCGGCGGGGAAAGAACGTCATCATCGCCACCTCCAGCGCCAGCGGCAAGACCCTGTGCTATAACATCGCCGTGATGCAGGCCATGCTCACCGAGCCGGGCGCCCGCGCCATTTACCTCTTCCCCACCAAAGCCCTGGCCCAGGACCAGCTGCGCACGCTGCACGGGCTCTTCTGCCCCGACCTGCTGCCGCCGGAAGCCCTGGCCACCTTCGACGGGGATACGCCGCGCTCGGAGCGGGCGGACGTCCGGAGGCAGGGACGGGTCATCCTCACCAACCCGGACATGCTCCACGTGGGCATCCTGCCCAATCACCCTTCGTGGGCGGCCCTGCTGCGGCGGCTGCGCTACGTGGTGGTGGACGAGGCCCATTTCTACCGCGGCGTCTTCGGCTCCCACGTGGCCGGGGTATTACGCCGACTCCGCCGGCTGTGCCGGGTCTACGGGTCGGAGCCGCAGTTCATCTGCTGCTCGGCCACCATCGCCAATCCCGGCGAGCACGCCCTGGGACTGACCGGCCTCCCCGCCGAGGTGGTGGACGACGACGGCTCGCCGCGGGGCCGCAAGGACTTCGTCTTCTGGAACCCGCCCCTCATCGACGAAAAGAAAAGCGCCCGGCGCAGCGCCCACTGGGAGTCCACCGGCCTCTTCACCGAGCTGGTCAGCCAGGGCACCCGCACCCTGACCTTCACCCATACCCGCCGCCTCACCGAGCTCATCTACATCTACGCCAAGCAGCGCCTGGCGGAGGTCGACCACTCCCTGACGAAGCTGATCATGCCCTACCGCGCCGGCTACCTGCCGGAGGACCGCCGCCGCATCGAGCGGGAGCTCTTCGGGGGGAAGCTGCTGGGGGTGGTGGCCACCAACGCCCTGGAGCTGGGCATCGACAGCGGCGGACTGGAGGCTACGGTGCTCGACGGGTATCCTGGCAGCATCTCCAGCACCTGGCAGCAGGCCGGACGGAGCGGTCGGGGGCAGGGGGAGTCGCTAAGCTTCCTGGTGGCCTGGGACAACCCCCTCGACCAGTATTTCATGCGCCACCCGGACTTCTTTTTCCAGAAGGGTTTCGAAAACGTGCTGGTGAACCCGGAAAACCCTTATGTCCTCCGGGCCCACCTGCTCTGCGCCGCCTGGGAGCGCCCCCTGGATGATAACGACGAGGTAATCTTCGGCCCGGCGATGAAGGTGGAGCGGGACTTCCTGGCGGGGGAGGGGCAGTTGCGGGAGCGCCGCGGCAGGTGGTACCTGGCGCCGTCCATCGCCTACCCGGCGCAGTCGGTCAATATCCGCTCGTCGTCCGGCGAGACCTACGCCGTCGTCGACGTGGCCACGGGTACGCTCATGGAGACGGTGGAAAGCAGCGTGGCCTTCTTCCAGGTGCACCCCGGCGCCATCTACCTGCACCAGGGAGAGGCCTATCTGATAAGCCGGCTCGACCTCACCAACCACCTGGCCTACGCCGAGCCGACCGACGCCAGCTACTATACCGAGACCAAGGAAATCCACGACCTGAAAATTTTAAACGTGAGGGCGCAAAAGACGCTGGGGGCGACCAACGTTTTCGTGGGGGATGTCGAGGTGACGGTGGACGTGGTGGGCTTCAAGAAGTACCGGCAGTTCTCGGAGGAGGTCATCGGAGAGGAGCCGCTCGACCTGCCACCCATCCATTTCCCCACGGTGGCGCTGTGGTTCGGTGTACCGCCGCAGGCGATGGCGCGCATCGAGGAAAGAGGACTGGACTTT
>JBDRFW010000110.1:0-9778 GCA_043818415.1 Chloroflexota bacterium
CTCCAGAAGAAGAACCTCTACGTCTTCATGGCCGGCCAGCACAATGGCGTGAGGTTTGCCGAGCAGCTGGTCAAGGCCGGTGTGCAGATAGGCTGGGGGACCCGCCTGGTCTCCTTCGGCCCGGACACCAGCGCCACGGTCTTTGCCATGGGGTTCGCCACCCGGGCGGCCATGTCCTTCGGCGGCATCGAGGCCGGCGACTACCGTAAAATTCTCATCTACAACAAGGACCGCGTTTTCGCCTTCGCCATGACGATGGGCGACGTCACCGACGAGTGGTACGCCAACGGCGCCGGCGCCATCAACTGGGGCTTCCCCGTCATCGCCGATACCCCCATACCACAGATTCTGCCCACCGGCATCGCCACCTACGAGCACGTGGTCTCCAACGTACCCCATAACGAGATTGTCGCCAAGGCCATCGAGGTCAGGGGCCTAAAGGTGACCGTCACCGAGGTACCCATCCCGGTATCCTTCGGGCCTGCCTTCGAGGGCGAGCGCGTCCGCGGCGACGATATCTACCTGGAGGCCGGCGGCGGCCGCACGCACATGGTCGAGTGGGTCACCACCAAGCCAATGGACGAGGTAGAAGACGGCCACGTCGAGGTCATCGGCCCCGAGCTGGCAGATATCGAAGCCGGTTCCCGGCTGCCCCTGGCCATCGCCGTGGAGGTAGCCGGCCGCGAGATGCAGGATGACTTTGAGCCCATCCTGGAGCGGCAGATTCACCACCTCATCAACTACGCCCAGGGCGTCATGCACATCGGGCAAAGAGACATCGCCTGGATCCGGATATCCAAACAGGCCGTGGAGAAAGGCTTCAAGCTGGAGCACATCGGCGCCATCCTGCACGCCAAGCTGCACCAGGACTTCGGCCGTATCTTCGATAAGATACAGGTGAAACTCTACACCAAGGAAGAAGACGTTAACAAGGTCATGGAGAAGGCGCGCGCGGTCTACGGGACCAGGGACACCCGCATCGAGGGTATGACCGACGAGACCACCGAGACCTACTACTCCTGCACGCTCTGCCAGTCGTTCGCGCCCAGCCACGTTTGCGTTATCAGCCCGGAGAGGACGGGCCTCTGCGGCTCCTATAACTGGATGGACTGCAAGGCCGCCTTCGAGATTAACCCCACCGGCCCCAACCAGCCGGTACCCAAGGGAGAGTCAATCGATGAAAAGCTGGGCCAGTGGAAGGGAGTCAACGAGTTCGTCCTCAAGACCTCCCGCGGCAAGATAGACCACTATAACTTCTACAGCATCATCAATGACCCCATGACCACCTGCGGCTGCTGCGAGGCCATCGCCGCCGTGCTGCCCATGTGCAACGGCGTGATGACGGTCAACCGCGACTATACCGGCGAGACCCCCTGCGGCATGAAGTTCACCACCCTGGCCGGTACCATCGGCGGCGGCCTGAGCACCCCCGGGTTCGTGGGGCACGGCAAGTACAACATCACCCAGCGGAAGTTCCTCGCCGCCGAGGGCGGCCTGCTGAGGATGGTCTGGATGCCCAAGATTCTTAAGGAGGAAATCGGCGAAAGGTTCAAGGCCCGGGCCACCGAGCTGGGCGTGCCCGACCTCCTGGACAGGGTCGCCGACGAAACGGTAGGCATTACCGAGGACACCATCCTCCCCTTCCTCCAGGAAAAGCAGCACCCTGCGCTGAAGCTGGACCCGATACTCGGCTAGGAGAGGAAAGGAGCTTCAAACTTTCTGCCAGCTCATCAAGGCGGGAAGAACGACGATGAACCCCGCTAAAGGGTGAGGAAAGGAGAACATAGCATGCCACTTACGGGAATTGAGATTTTCAAGCTGCTGCCCAAGACCAACTGCGGCGACTGCGGCGTGCCGACCTGCCTGGCGTTTGCCATGAACCTCGCCGCCGGCAAGGCCGAGCTCACCGCCTGCCCGCACGTCTCCGAGGAAGCCAAGGCCAAGCTCTCCGAGGCGTCGGCGCCGCCCATCCTGCCGGTTACCATCGGCGCGGGCGATAAAGCCATCAAGGTCGGCGGCGATACGGTCATGTTCCGCCATGAAAAGCGGTTCGAGAACCCGCCCGGCATCGCCATCCTCATCAGCGACAAGATGGCGGACGCCGAGGTGACTGCCCGGCTGAAGAAGGCCAAGGACCTGTCTTACGAGAGGGTCGGGCTGACGCTCTCATCCAACCTGGTGGCCCTCAAAGCCGAGTCCGGCGACGCCGCCAAGTTCGCCGCCCTCGCCGGGAAGGCCAAGGGCAGTGACGCCAACATCATCCTGATGAGCGATAAAGCCGATGTCCTGGCCGCCGGGCTGAAGGCCTGCGCCGATAAGAAACCGCTGCTCTACGCCGCCACCAAGGACAACGCCGATGCCGTGGCCGCCCTGGCCAAGGAAAACGGCTGCCCGGTGGTCGCCAAAGCGGACGGGCTGGAAGAGCTGGCCGCCCTCACCGAGAAGCTGGCCGCGGCCGGGCTCAAGAATATCGTCCTCGACTCCGGTTCCCGCACCGTCCGCCAGGCGCTGCAGGACCAGATAGTCATACGGTCGGCGGCCCTCAACAAGAAGTTCCGCCCCCTGGGCTACCCCACCATCGTCTTCCCCGCCGAGATGACGGATAACCCGATGAAAGAGGCGTTGATTGCCGCCATGTTCGTCGCCAAGTACGCCGGCATCATCGTCCTCTCCGATTTCCAGGGTGAAGTCCTCTTCCCGCTGCTGGTGGAAAGGCTCAATATCTATACGGACCCGCAGCGCCCGCTGGCCACCACCCAGGGTATCTATGAAATCAACAACCCCACCGAGAACTCGCCGCTGATGGTGACCTCCAACTTCTCCCTCACCTACTTCATCGTCTCCGGCGAGATAGAGAACAGCAAGGTGCCCAGCTACCTCTACGTCAAGGACACCGAGGGCCTCTCCGTGATGACCTCCTGGGCGGCCGGCAAGTTCTCCGCAGATATCATCGCCCCGGCCATCCTCAAGAGCGGCATCGGCGATAAAATCAAGCACCGCAAGCTCATCATTCCGGGGTACATCGCCGCCGAGAGCGGCGGCCTCGAGGAAGAGATGTCCGGCTGGGAGATAATGGTCGGCCCCAGGGAGGCCGCCCACCTGACCCCCTATCTCAAGGCCTGGAAACCTAACTAAGGAGGTAAGATGATCCTTATCGGGGAAAACCTAAACGTCATGTCACAGACCCTGGGCCCGGCCCTCCGGGAGAGGAACGCGGGGCCGATTGTGGAGATGGCCAAGGCGGAGACCGCGTCCGGCGTGGACCTTATCGACCTTAACATCGGGCCGGCCCGCAAGGGCGGCGACGAGCTGATGGCATGGGTGGTCAACACCGTCCAGGGCGTAACCGATAAGATGCTGTCCCTGGATACCACCAACCTGGACGCCATGGAGGCCGGACTCAAGGCCCGCCAAGGGCCCGTCTTAATCAACTCGGTCTCCCTGCAGACCAGCCGCATCGACCGGGGACTGGAACTGGCCGAGAAGTATAACGCCGACCTCATCGGCCTGCTGTGGAGCAATGACGGCATGCCCCGGGACGTTAACGAGAGGGCGATGCACACCGTCGACTTCATCTACAAGGCCAACACCCTGGGCGTCCCCAACGAAAGGATATGGGTTGACCCCATCGCCAGCCCGGTATCGGTGGAAATCAACCAGGTCAAGGCCTGCGTCGAGTTTATGACCATGCTGGGAGAAATCGCCCCGGGCTGCAAGTCGACGGTGGGGCTCTCCAACGTCTCCAACGGCGCCCCTAACGACCTCCGCTGCTGGCTCAACCGCACCTACATGATAATGCTGATGCGCTACGGGCTGTACTCGGCTATCGTTGACGCCTTCGATAAGGACCTCATCCAGATAGCCCGCGGCCAGCGACCGGACATCGTGGAGCTGGTGCATAAGCTGATGGACGAAGAAGCGGTGGACATGGCCTCCCTGCCCAAAGAGATGGCCAACTATGCCAAGACGGTCAAGGTCCTCAAGGGAGGCTCGCTCTACTCACACTCCTGGCTCGAAGTGTAGTATCAGCCGCCCGGTAGCGGCACAGTTACCCGGAGCGGAGCTTATGGAAGAAGCATATAATCTATGGCAAGGGAACGCCTGACAGTACCGGAACGGAACGTCCGCGAAGTCGCTCACGAGCTGGCTTACCAGCTGGCCCGCGAGCAGCTGGCCGGCATTGACGACGTCGCCGGGCAGTGCCTCAAGAGCGGCGCCCGGTGCCTGCCCTCCCGGAAAGCGGCCGACCTTGATTACCTCGGCCGGACCTACCGTATCGGCTTCCCCGGCGGCGAGGTGTCCCTCCTCAGCAGCCAGGAGGACGTTCCCGTGCGGGATAAAATCCTGCTCCTGCACTACTTCACCCGCGCCAGGGGCACTCCCCTGTCCGGCCGGACGATAACCTACAAGGAGCTGCCGGAAGGCATCAACTACTACCCCACCTTCTTCAAGCGCGCCATCGACCCCATCGTCGGCAATTTCGGCTCGCAGCCCCAGCGCTTATGGGAAATAGCCGAAAAAATGGGCGGTCGCCGGGCGGAAATCGGGGACATGGCCGTGACCATCGATGCCCTGCCCCGCGTGCCGGTGACGCCGGTCCTCTGGCGCGGCGACGAGGAGTTCGCCCCGGACGGCAACATCATGTTCGACAGCACCATCTCGGACTACCTGCCCACCGAGGACATCACCATACTCAGCGAGATTATAGCCTGGAAGCTGGTCAGGCTCTTAAAAACGGGAGGTGACAACGCTGGCTAAGGATACTTTGACCAAGGCGGACGTTCAGGACAAGCTGAAAGAGGTTTTTTCCCATTTTCACGGCGACCAGCAGGAGCTGATTCCCCTCCTGCAGGAAACCCAGGCAAGCTTCCGCTACCTGCCGGCGGCCGCCATGCGGGAAATCGCCAGGTTTCTGCACATGCCGGAGGCCACCGTTTACGGCGTCAGCACCTTCTACGCCCAGTTCAAGCTGACCCCACTGGGTAAAAAGATTGTCCGAGTCTGCCGGGGCACCGCCTGTCACGTGCGCGGCGCTTCCAAGGTCCTCTCCGAGACTGAGAAGCTGATTGGCGTCAAGGCCGGCGAGACCACCCCGGACCTGGAATACACGCTGGAGACGGTAGCCTGTATCGGCGCCTGCGCCCTGGCGCCCATAATGACGATTGATAGCGAGACGTACGGCAAGATGACGACCAAGAAAGTTGCGGAGGTCCTAGGTGACAGAAGCAAAGCCGGGTAGCAATCATCAGCGGACGCTGTTTGTCTGCCAGGGGACGGGGTGCGTATCGGGGAAATCATTTGATATTACCGAGGCCCTTTCTAAGGCCGTGAAGGAACAGGGGCTGGCCGGAATCAACGTAGATTTTACCGGCTGCCACGGCTTCTGCGAGCAGGGACCGGTGGCCATCGTCGAGCCGGACGGTATTTTCTACACCCACGTCACCGTGGCCGACGTCCCGGAAATCGTCCAGTCCCACCTCCGCGACGGCAAGCCGGTGGAGCGCCTCTTCTACAAGGACCCGGGCACCGGCGAGGCCATTCCCTACTACAAGGATATTAAATTTTACAGCAAGCAGCAGCGCATCATTTTACGCAATATCGGGCGCATCAACCCGGAGAGAATCAGTGATTACGTCGCCGTGGGCGGCTATGAGTCCCTGAAAAAGGTCCTCAAGGAAATGACCCCGGAGCAGGTCATCGCGGAAATCAAGCGCTCCGGGCTGAGGGGGCGGGGCGGGGCGGGGTTCCCCACCGGCACCAGTGGGAGTTCTGCCATAACGCCGTCGGCGACCAGAAGTACATGGTCTGCAACGCCGACGAGGGCGACCCCGGTGCTTTCATGGACCGCTCCACCATGGAGGGCGACCCCCATACCGTCCTCGAGGGCATGACCATCGCCGCCTACGCCATCGGCGCCACCGAGGGCTATATCTACATCCGCGCCGAATACCCCCTGGCCGTGAAGCGCGTCAGGATGGCACTCAAGCAGTCCGAGGAAAAAGGCTTCCTCGGGGACAAGATTCAAGGCTCCGGCTTCAGCTTCCACGTCCACGTCAAGGAAGGTGCCGGCGCCTTTGTCTGCGGCGAAGAGACGGCCCTGCTGGCCTCCATCGAGGGCAAGCGCGGCATGCCGCGCTCCCGTCCCCCCTTCCCGGCCAACTCCGGTCTCTGGGCCAAACCTACCACCATTAACAATGTGAAATCGCTGGCCACGGTGCCGGTCATTATTGCCCGCGGGGCGGACTGGTACGCCGCCACCGGCACGGAGAAGAGCAACGGCACCTGCGTCTTCGCCCTGACGGGTAAAATCGCCAACAGCGGCCTCATCGAGGTGCCGATGGGCATCAAGCTCCGTGAAATCATCTACGAAATCGGGGGAGGCATCCTGGGCGGTAAGAAGTTCAAGGCCGTCCAGACCGGCGGCCCCTCCGGCGGCTGCCTGCCGGAGAGCTATCTCGACCAGTCGGTCGATTACGAGTCGCTGGCCGCCGCCGGCTCGATGATGGGGTCGGGCGGCATGGTCGTCATGGACGAGGAGACCTGCATGGTGGATATCGCCCGCTACTTCCTCTCCTTTACCCAGGCGGAGTCCTGCGGCAAGTGCGTGCCCTGCCGGGTCGGCACCAAGCAGATGCTCGATATCCTGGAGCGCATCTGCCGCGGCGAGGGACGGCCGGAGGATACGGACATCCTCCAGGAGCTGGGGCAGAACATCAAGGTGGGGTCACTCTGCGGACTGGGCCAGACGGCCCCCAACCCCGTCCTGACCACCCTGCGTTACTTCCGCCACGAGTACGAGGCCCACATCAACGAGAAACGCTGCCCCGCCTGTGCCTACACCAGCCTGACCAGCTTCTACGTCCTGCCGGACAAGTGCCAGGGCTGCGGCATCTGCCTGCGTAACTGCCCGGCAAACTGTATCGCCGGGGACAAGCGGATGGTGCATATCATCGACCAGGACAAGTGCATCAAGTGCGGCACCTGCCTGGAGGTCTGCCCGGAGCGTTTCGGCGCCGTAGTCAAGGTCTCCGGTGAGACCATCGAGGTCCCCGCCGCGCCCGTCCCGGTTACGGCCGGCAAACCGGCGGCCTCCGCCGCATCTCAAAACGAGTGAGCGTGACATGAGTGATATTACTCTGACCATCAACGGACAGGAAGTAAAAGCCACCCGGGGCATGACGGTGCTGGAAGCGGCCCAGGCGGCGGACATCTATATCCCCACCCTCTGCCACTACCCGGACCTGGAACCGTACGGGGGCTGCCGCCTCTGCATCGTGGAAATTGAGAAGATGCGCGGTCTGCCCACCGCCTGCACCACCCCCGCCACCGACGACATGGTCGTCACCACCGGGTCGGCGGCCGTCGACTCGGTGCGGCATGCCTCGCTGGAGCTGATACTCACCACCCACCCCTGCGACTGCCTCGAGTGCCACCGCCGCCACCGCTGCGGGCCTTACGACGTCTGCCTGCGGCACGTGGCCGTCACCGACCGCTGCGTCACCTGCCCGGCCAACGAGGACTGCGAGCTCCAGCAGGTCGTCGACTACGTCGGGGTGCACAAGCTGCGTATCCCCCGGGACACCCGCCCCCGCGAAATCGATTCCAGCAACCCCTTCTTCACCATCGACCGCAACCGCTGCATCCTCTGCGCCCGTTGCGTGCGTGCCTGCCAGGAGATTACCTGCATCGGCACCATCGACATGTCCTACCGCGGCTACGCCATGAAGGTAAGCACCTTCGGGGACCTGCCGCTCGTCGAGACGGACTGCGGCTCCTGCGGCGAGTGCATGGTGCGCTGCCCGGTGGGGGCCATGTTCCCCAAGGACGCCATCCGCCCGGAGCGGGAGGTCAGGACCGTCTGCACCTACTGCGGGGTCGGCTGCTCGATGTACCTGGGCGTTAAAGACGGTAAAATCACCGGCGTCCGCGGCGTCAGGGAAGGGCCGGTCAATCACGGCCGACTCTGCGTGAAGGGCCGCTTCGGCATCGCCGAGTTCGTCAACCACCCCGACCGCCTTACCACCCCGCTCATCAGGAAGAACGGTCGATTTGAAGAGGCCTCCTGGGAAGAGGCCCTCGACCTGGTTGCCGCGAAGCTGGGAAATTACCATGGAGATGAATTAGCGGTAATTTCCTCCGCCAAGAGCACCAACGAGGACAACTACGTCATGCAGAAGCTCGCCCGGGCGGTGCTGGGCACCAATAACGTCGACCACTGTGCCCGTCTCTGACATGCCCCTACCGTGGCCGGTCTGGTCACATCCTTCGGCAGCGGGGCCATGACGAACTCCATCGATGACATCAACGAGGCGGCCTGCGTCCTGGCCATCGGCACCAACACCACCCAGGCCCACCCGATAATAGGGATGAACCTGCGCAGCGCCGTGAAAAAAGGTAAGACCCGGCTCATCGTCGCCAACCCCCTGGAAATCGGCCTGGTGCGCGATGCTAAAATCTGGCTGCGCCACCGCGCCGGCACGGACGTCGTCCTGCTCATGGGCCTGATGAAGGTCATCGTCGATGAAGGGCTGACGGACGAGAAATTCATCCAGGAGCGCTGCGAGAACTTCGACACCTTCAAGGACTCCCTGCGGCACTACCCGCTCGACCTGGTGGAGAAGGTCACCGGCGTCCCCGGCGAGAAGGTAGTCGAGGCCGCCCGCCTCTTCGCCACCAGCCAGCCGGCGTCCATCCTCTACACGATGGGCATCACCCAGCACACCCACGGTACGGATAACGTCATGGCCATCGCCAACCTGGCCATGCTCACCGGCAATATCGGCAAGCCCGGCTCGGGCGTCAACCCCTTGCGGGGACAGAACAACGTCCAGGGGGCCTGCGACATGGGCGCCCTGCCCAACGTCTACTCCGGGTACCAGTCCGTGGCCGACCCCAAGGCGAGGGAGAAGTTCGAGACAGCCTGGGGCGCCTCGCTGAACCCCACCCCCGGCAAGACCCTCACCGAGATTATGCCCCTGGCCCACGAGGGCAAGATTAAGGCCATCTACCTCATGGGGGAGAACCCATCGCTGAGCGACCCCGATGCCAGCCATGTCCGCGAGGCGATGCAGCGGCTAGACTTCTTCGTGGTTCAGGACATCTTCCTCTCGGAGACCGCCCAGCTGGCGGACGTCGTGCTGCCGGCCGCCAGCTTCGCCGAGAAGGACGGCACCTTCACCAATACCGAGCGCCGCGTGCAGCGGGTGAGAAAGGCCATCGAGCCGGTGGGCGACTGCCGCCCCGACTGGTGGATTACATGCCAGATAGCCCGGCGCATGGGGGCCAGGGGGTTCGACTTTGAGAGTCCCGCCCAGATAATGGAAGAGATTGCGCGCCTCACTCCCAGCTACGGCGGTATCAGCTTCGACCGCCTGGAGAAAGAGAGCCTGCAGTGGCCCTGCCCCACCGCGGAGCACCCGGGGACGGCCATCCTCCACACCGAGTTGTTCAGCCGGGGCAAGGGGCACTTCGTGGCGCTGGACTACAAGCCTCCGGCCGAACTCCCCGACGCCGAGTACCCGCTGGTGCTCACCACGGACCGCTCCCTGTTCCACTATCACACCGGCACGATGACGCGCAAGGTCAAGGGACTCAACGCGTTCCGGGGTGAAGAGCTGGTAGCGATAAACCCGCAGGACGCCGCGCCGCTAGACGTTAAAGACGGTGATACGGTGCAGGTGGTTTCCCGGCGGGGCCGGGTGACGGCTAAAGCCAGGGTTACCGAAGCTGCCCTGCCGGGTATCATCGCCATGACCTTCCATTTTGCGGAAAGCCCCAC